>CAJWCA010000030.1 GCA_913020395.1 uncultured Cellvibrionales bacterium
CCCAATAAATATGCGCCGCATCATTGAGCATAATGTGTAAAAGCTCTTTGGTCGCGGTTGTGCAATAGACTGGCCCTTTGTAACCCCGTGCGACCAAAAGAGGCAATAGACCGGCGTGGTCTAAATGTGCATGGGAAAGTACAACAGCATCGAGTTGACGAACATCAAAGGCAAACTGCTCCTTGTGAATGCGTTTGACCAAACTGCCCCCCTGATGCATGCCACAGTCTAACAATATGCTTGATAAACCCGCCTGCACGAGATAACAAGAACCAGTAACCTTCTGGGCACCACCAATAAACGTTAGTTTCGCCATATCCCTCTCACTTTATCTACACGGGTCTAAACACGTTCGTTGCCTACAACAACTGCACCCTCACTTGCCCTCATATAATCAAGTGCATAATTTAGTTCACCCACGGATTCAGAGTAGAGGGTAAATAACAATGTTTCTTTCTCCACCTTCTCTCCCAAATGAACCAAAATTTTAATACCCGCTGATTTTGCTGCGGGCGCACCAGCAAATTTTGCCAGTCTTGCCAGAATGCGATTATCAATATGGGTAACAAGACCGTCTCGCTCGGCAAACACCGGGTGAGAGTACTCCGCAGCAGGAGGCAGGCTAAAACCGCCCTGGGCTTCGCAGATAGCAATGAACTTTTTATAGGCAAGCCCGGTATTTAGAACGGCTTCGGCCTTTGCATAACCTTTGCCCAGTTCACAAACACCCGCGGTTTCCAATAAACGCCCCGCCAGCTGTAGTGCGCGCATCCGCAAGTCTAAAGGTGCGCCTGAATCATTACTCAACACAGCCAATACATCTTCCGCTTCGAGAGCGGGTCCAATACCATACCCGACGGGCTGAGAACCATCACTTAAGACTATGTCCACTTGAAGGCCCAAGGAGCGACCCACATCGCGCAGTTGCGCCGACAGACGATCTGCCATGTCTTGATCACGTACTTTTGCCGTCGGACCTACAGGAATATCAATAACGACATGACTAGATCCTGCCGCTAACTTTTTTGACAGCACCGATGCGACCAGCTGCCCCTCACTATCAAGATCCAATGCCCTCTCAACCCGAATGAGCGCATCGTCTGCGGGGCTGAGGTTGACGCTCCCGCCCCAAACGATGCAAGCACCCTCCTTTTCTATTACTGACTTCATTTGATCTAGATCTAAGCTCACCGGGGCCAGCACTTCCATACAGTCTGCAGTACCGGCGGGAGAGGTAATTGCTCTAGATGATGTTTTTGGCATTGTGAGCCCACACGCGGCAACAATAGCAACAATAATTGGGCTTGTTCGATTACCTGGCAGACCTCCGACACAGTGTTTGTCGACAATGATCTTGTCCTCCCAGCTAAGCCTTTCCCCAACCTCTGTCATTGCGCGAGTCAGGAGGCCAACCTCTTCGGTATCCAGCCCTTTATCGACACAGGCTGTAATAAACGCGGCGAGCTGTACATCGGCATATCTATCGGCCGCAATGTCATCAACGATTGACTTCATGCCTTGTGCATTCAGTCGTTGGCCATAGATTTTAGAACGTAAATAACCGAGAGACTGCAAAGGTTTGGGGTGCGACAACGTCACCACGTCCCCGTTACAAACCTCTAATAATTCTGCCGCGATATTAGACACACCCACTTGATTCACTTTCAGTATCGAGTCAGTGCTAACGACATTCAGCGTGGCGATAATGCTTGTATTTTCGCAGGTGAGTCTTAACCGGGAAAGTGCATTAAACCCCTCCGAACGACATAGCGGACAGTCTGATCGTATATAAACAATGGGTTGTTGGTGAGTATCTATCCCCAGTTTTTTTATTCGAAGCGGGTTAATCTCCATGAAAACTTCGTTAAATCTTATGGTAGATAATGAGGGTAGTTCGTGGGGTGGTATCTTTCCAGTCGATAGTGAGGCTGCAGAAATGTAACCAGATCCACCAACTCTTCAACGGTCATAACATTGTTATAAACAGGCATGTTTGATATGCCGTCACGTTGTATTTGATCTAGAGGATAACCTTTCGCAAACCGGTGAGACGGGTTAATAATTGAGGTGACCAAATCTGCATAGGTTTTAATCTTGGGGCCTTCACCGCCTAACTCTATCGATATAGCCCCCTCGGCGACTGGAGTCAGTTGAGGGATGGCGGGAACAAAGTGACAAGCATTACACCCCAGTCGAGCAAAAGCCGCTTTTCCATCTTCTTTGTTACCCTCAGGCAAACTGAAACCTTGTGGCGACTCTTTGCTGAAGGGATCACAACCACTCAATACAAGCACGGTTATGAATCCAAATGCCAGAATCGAGCAAGTAGTAAGGTTTTTTTGAATGTTCATCTCTGTTACCACCTCATTTGAAAGTTTATTCAAGATAAATCAGCACAGCAATTGATGGTATTAATCCTAGCAGAGATAGGTAAAGTTGCCTTGATACAAATCAATGATGATGAGGTTTACAGAGAGTTTACAAATCAGGCCAAGCAAGATACTGTAAATGCCAAGAACTGAGATTTACAGGTTTTGCAGCTGGAGATTTAGCTCAAGATGTCTTGGCGCTTTGTTCTTCGAGTGCCGAGCGATGTTTGATTACCCAGCGACCAATAAAGTTGGAAAATGCCTGGGGGAAAATCCGATTTAGCATATCCAGAATATAAGCATCCACTCCCACTAACACTCTCTTTTTGTTTTTTTCGATGCCCGCAACTATTACTTTAGCCGCTTTTTCTGGCGTTGTTTTTGCGAGTCTCGTGAATTCTTCGCCCGCCTGCCGTCGAAAAGAGTCCGAGAATTGATGCCCAAAATATCGGCTGCTGTTTACAATATTGGTTTTGATTCCACCTGGGTGAACCGAGCTCACATTAATAGAACTGCCATCCAGCTCTTGCATTAACGTTTGACTAAATGCTTTCACCGCATGTTTACCACAAGCATATGAAGCATTACCGGGAAAAGGAAAGAAACCATTAACACTGGAAATGTTTACAATGTGCGCCTGAGGACGAGTCTTGAGATGGGGCAAAAACGCCTTGGTTCCGTAGAGCACGCCATAAAAAAGAATATTAAACACCCAATTAAACTCCTCAACCGTGATGTCATCGATCGCACCACTGGCAGCCACACCTGCGTTATTGATTAATATGTCGATATGACTGTGGTGTGTAACCGCGCTTTCAGCCCATGAATTTACCTGGTCAAGATCTGCTACATCTACGCTATGTAAAGAAATAACACAATCTGGCGAAGCGGCCTTAACCAGGTCTTGTGTTTCCCTCAGCCCCTCGGTGTTATTATCAGATAGCGCCAGCGCGCAGCCCCGAGAGGCTAGTTCCAGTGCCAGAGCACGACCGATGCCAGAAGCAGCTCCCGTTAACGCTACCGTTTTGCCTGATACGTCCATTGGATTATTTAAACTCCATTGTCTTGTCGTTTATTTTACCCAGCCCTAATGCCAGTTTATCCAGAATATAGTTCTGATAAAGTTTCCAGGGCGCACTCGCGGCCTGTTTCGGTAGTTTACCCAGTGCCCGGACAATATAACCCGCTGAAAAGTCAATCAGAGGCTCTTCCTGCAATGTTGAATCACGAGTGCTGGTCATACATTGTCGATAGTTGTGTTTGTCCATGTGATTAAGTAAACGGCACACGTAGGCACACGTGAGATCGACCTTCAAGGTCCATGAGGCATTGGTGTAGCCGACGGTAAACGCGTGGTTTGGAATGTCACTGAGCATCATGCCTTTGTACACCCAGTGTTTGTGTTGATCAATTTCCTTGCCGTCGACCACCATCTCTACACCGCCACCAATTCTCATATCGAGCCCTGTTGCGGTGACAATGATATCCGCCTCCAATTCTTCGCCTGTTTCTAAACGAATACCCTGTTCAGTAAAACAATCTATGTGGCCGGTTACGACAGATGCCGCTTCCTCGCGCAGGGCTTTAAATAAGTCTCCATCGGGCACGAGGCACAGGCGCTGATCCCAGGGCTTGTAAGTAGGCGTAAAATGACGATCGACATCCACCTTGGGTCCAACCTCGGCCCGCACGCCGTCAACAATCATTTTTTTGACTTTTTCATGGTACTTGCGCATGTACCAGAACAACCAGTTACCCAGCAGGACATTTTTCCAACGCGTCAGGCCGTAAGTCCACGATTCCGGGCACCTAAGTCGACGCAAGGCATTCACAAAGGGGTCCTCCGCCGGGCGCGAGACCACATAGGTTGGCGAGCGCTGCAACATCGTGACATGAGCCGCTGTTTTAGCGAGGGATGGCAGAAGGGTGACAGCGGTAGCACCGCTGCCGATAACAATGATCTTTTTATTGGCGTAATCAAGATTTTCGGGCCATGCCTGAGGATGCACAATGGCTCCCTTGAAGTTATCACGCCCTTTAAACGCCGGGGTATAACCCGCCTCATAATTATAATAGCCACTACAGCCCATTAAAAAATTACAAGTCATCTCGAGCGGTTGGATCCCCTCCCCTCGATCAACCGTCAATAACCAGCGTTGATCCCGACTGGACCACTGCGCTCTAACGACCTTGTGCTGGTAACGGATTTTTTTGTCTATACCATATTCGTTCGCAGTTTCCCTCAGATAGGACATGATATCCGCGCCATCGGCGATTGCCTTGGGCGCTGTCCAGGGTTTAAACGCATAGCCCAGGGTATACATATCAGAATCGGAACGAATACCGGGATAACGAAACAGATCCCAGGTGCCACCCAGGTCTTCTCGGCCCTCTAGTATGGCGTAGGATCGGCCCGGGCACTTTTTCTGTAGATAGTAGCCTGCACTGATACCTGAAATACCAGCCCCAATGACAAGCACATCAATATGTTCCACCATTCCGATTCCTTTAGCCTATATATAGCAAGCTTACTTTTTATTATCGGACTAGTTTTACATTTTATTGCGTGATAGACAAAGGGCTAAAGCTGACTCACCGGTCTAGCGCCTAGCGCGCTATTCTGCGGGTAGAAATCGCTTGCGAATACGTCGTATTGATAACCAGGCCCCGATGAATATCACAGGAGTGGCGCCTGCCAGTAGAGTATCGCTCGATACAGGCAAGAAAGCAGCCGGGACACCTTTCAACAAATAGCCGATCAGGCTCAGAGAATAGTGGGTCATCGCAATAATTGACAAACCCTCAACAGTTTGTTGCATCCTGATTTGCATCTTTGCGCGTTGATCCATAGACCGCAAAAGGTTTTGGTTTTGCGATTCCAGCATTAAATCGACTCTTGTGCGCAACAAACCGCTGGATCGATTAACCCGAATAGACAAATCGTTCATACGAGAACGCACTGACTGAAAGGTAGAAAACCCAGGCCGAAAGCGACGGTGATGGAATTCTTTAAAAGTACGCAGTGTGCCGGTAGGGCTTTCCCCCAGCTCTTCCAAACGATCTTCGGTCAGTTGGTAATACGCCTCTGTTGCCGCAAACCGAAAATTATTTTCAGACACCAGGGTTTCCAGTTCTGCAGCAAACGTCGACAATTCTTCTAGTAGTTTCTTCTCGCCTTGAAAGTTGCCTATATCCGTTAAACGTTCTGTTAATTCCGCCAAACGCAATTCAAGATTCGAAACAACTGGAATCAAATTTCGCGCGATAGGCAAAGCAATCAACGTTAAATTCCTGTAAGCAGAGAGCTCAATTAAACTTCGAATCAAACGTCCACACTCACACAGGTCTTCAGTCTCCGTATAAATTAATACTCGACTAAAATCATCGGAATAATTCTTAAGGGAGGTCCACATAGCCGCCTTATTGTCTAACACACGGCTTCCAATCAATCGGTGGCCTTCAAAATAAGGATGCAAGGTACGAGTTTTGACACTTCTCCCTGGACTGGAACGCAACTCAATGTGCTCGCCGCCGATCATTGCACCGCCTAAACCCTCTAACCAACTTGAAGAGAGTATCATCGATGCGGTTTCAGTAAAGGGGTCCTCACCCGTACGAGACAGCAAGACCATGTAACTTGAAAATTCAGTATGTCGCTCCCAGCGAAATTCAAATTCACCCATGTTCTGGTAATAACAACTTGCGCCTTGTTCCGGGGGTGCAACAGAGTGTTGTCGTGCAAGTACAGCAATATGTGCCAACTCGTCACTCAAGTCACCGGGATCTAACATAATAAAATGAGAGAGCGATACCGGTGAGTTCAACAGCGGAAAGGGACGATTGTGAAGCTCATCAAAAAGGTGAGCTTGTAGGGCGTGTTTATTCATAGGTTGTATTCGCAGCTAACGTTTAACATTCGCATTGATGACCACCTGATCAACGCGGCAATTAACGGTGGAAATAAACCACGCTACCGAATTGAAAAGCGAATTTCCAGATCCGGAAAACACTTATGAAAAATAAGAGGATAACTAATTTTTCGATTAAAAATCCTTTGATTCCTCTAAATTTGGCGAGAACAGAAAGGTTTTTGAGAAGACAACTTAGAGTATTTATGCTGAGAAGTGCGCAGGCCCAGCAGGTAGGCCTCGGCCGAGGCCGAGGGAATCTAGATCGACTCTATTTCTGGACGAGGAAGACCCTCCCTTCCTGCACAGTGCCCCACACGGCGATATCCTTGATACTTTCAGGCGATATTCGGAGAGGATTCTCAGTCAATATTGTAAAATTTGCCAATTTTCCTGGTTCTATGCTGCCAACCAGCCCTTCTAGCCTTAAGGAATAAGCCGCTTCCAAAGTAACCGCCCTAAGAGCCGATTCGGCGCTAATTCGCTGCTGGGGGCCGGCAACCCGACCGGAGCCGGTGAGGCGATTGACGGCGCTCCACATCAGGAAAAGTGGTTTAGCAGGCGCCATAGGCATGTCAGAATGCAGTGAAAATGAGATGCCCTCTTTTTCAACGTCCCCCAATCTCACCATCTCATTGGCGCGCTCAGGCCCCAAACCGATCTCTCCATAGCGGTCTGCCAATGCCACAGGATAATAGGGATTAGCACTGACCAGCGCACCCAGGCGAGAGATGCGTTTAACCTGCTCTCGATTGGCAAAACCAAAATGTACAATCACGGTTCGGTGATCGCTTCGAGGGTGGCGTTTCATATTCTCTTCAAGCACATCCAGCAACATCTCCAGCCCTCGGTCGCCATTTTGGTGAACGTGAATTTGATAACCCGCCTCCCAGTAGCTTTGAAAGGCCTCACGAAAACGTGCCGGCTCGGTAATCCACGCGCCACTATGCCCATCCAGATAAGGGTCCAACATCTGCATGGCTTGGCTGAAAATGGCACCATCTGAAAATAGCTTTACCTGTTTAGGCAAAAACTGTGCACGTCCGAACCCCCAACTGGCAGCGTCTTCAGTCGCCTCAATGAGTGACTGGCCTGAGTGATCTAACATCAGTGACTTACCATCGGGAATAAAATAGCTTCGAAACGGTGTGTCGCTATCACCCAATATTGCAAGCTGAGCCAACAGCACAGCGGTGGAATCCAGCCCTCCGGGTTCAGAGATCAGGGTTATACCGTTTGTATGCAGATAATGTTCGACAAAACGAAGGCCGGAAAGCAGCCGGGAAGGTGTCACAATAGCCTTCATGAGGGTAGGCATTATTGCAAACAGGCCCTGCTCTCGAAAATGACCGTCTTCCAGACTCAAATGCGATCTCTGCTCCTCGGTAAAGGTATCGAGCAGGTCTTGATTGATCTCAAGCGCGTTCAGCGCGGCCGTATTGAGAATGAACTCATGGGCCGAGCGGTGCCAGACCAGAATTGGCCTTGATTGACTGATTGCATCGAGGTCCTGGCGATTTAAGGTGCCGTGGAAATAATGATGATAACCCCAAGTCGCGAGGTAATCATCGGGAGAAGCCATGCCCCGCTCTGCTTCCAGTAATCTCGCCAGGTAAGACTCTCTACTGTCTGCCGCAGGAACAACGCGGTCCGGCAACACCCAGTCTTCAATCGAAATGATCTCCATGCCCATTGTCATGGCTGCCAACGAGGGGTGAATGTGCTGGCTAATAAATCCGGGCACAATCACTTTGTCTTTAAAGGTAATATCCTGCTTAACTCTTGCCTCGCTGAAACGAGCTCGAAGCTCCGCGGGCAGGCCAATACCGACAATTCTGTCTTGGTGAACCGCCACTGCCGTCACATTTGGTTTAGTGTCATCCAGCGTGATGATATTTTTGGCGACGTACAGGGTAATAGATTTACCTTGATAGCTTTCAGCTAATTGATAATCCGGGTCAGGTTGTTGACTGCAGGAAATTAATCCCAGGATACACAAAAGAAAAATCAGGTATTTATTCACATTGTCCCCGTTACATGTCTCGCCAACAGCGTGTTGACGTTTATCCTATCCGCGCTGTTTGACCCTATAAGTTATACCGTTTAAACAGTACTTGTTGCCTTGGACACAGTTTATGTCTTTAATGGGTGTGACACCGCCGGTAAAAACATGACGCGAACACACTCCTTTCGATCGCAATGAGCTTATGTGGAGCCCACTTTAAATGAAAAAACTGAAAAATGAAAAAGAACTGGTAAAAAAGGCTATAACGATTGGAGTAGCTTATTGTGAAAAACGGGGAGCGGTGCAATTCGAAGAAACCGACTCAGCCCACGAGAAAATCGAATATATCTACCGAATGTTAGTGCACGATAAACTCATCCAGCCCCTACCTGAGGTGGAGGTGTCGCAACAGTCGATGCGCCACAAGTTGGCACTGTGGGCCTCAAAGCAGAAGTTATAAGCACCCACCAAAGACCTATTTGGCCGTATGTCTACGACTAGCTCTCATCGTTGAGGATACCGGTATCCTGCTGGTCCAAACTGAGAGTATTTCTATCCACCCAGTATTGCTCGACACCTTCGCGCCCCTTTTTTTCTGCCCAATTCACCAGTGTGGGCCGCTCTCCTTTTAGTTCATAAAAAGGTACCGCAAAACCACAAGACGTTTGCACCAAATCCAGATTCAATTCGAAAAACTGGCGTGCGCCGGTAAATTGTGGGAATAAAGGCGAAAATTGATCCCATTCTTTGTCTCTAGGGTGAACAACCCGAGCCTGACCATAAAGCCTCAAAATCAAAGGTTGCTTGTCAAATGAACAGAACATAACGGTCATTCGACCATTTTCTTGTACATGGGCGGCCGACTCATTCCCACTTCCGGTCAAATTTAACCAGACTACACGTTGCTTGTTGATAACCCTGAAACTGTCCATCCCCTTAGGTGAGACATTGACCTTCCCCTCTGCGCCTGCGGTGCCAACGAAATACAGGCTTTGCTGGGTAATAAATTCGATGTGTTTTTCGTCGAGTGCTTCAAACTGCTCTGCCAAGTGCCTTCTCCCGTTGTGAATGAATGTGCTGCCAAATTAGAATTGCTAACAAGAATAACATTGGAAATAAACAAACCAATAACATAACCTTCCAGCTTATCAGGCTAATCGCCCAGCCCGCAGACAACGACGCTATTGCCTGGGCTGAAAACACGGTTACATCATTGATTGCTTGTGCTTTGTATTTGTCTTTTTCTTCATAAGTAGACGGCAGCAAAGCGGTACCGGAAACAAAAAGAAAATTCCACCCGATGCCTAATAAAACCAATTGAAACCAAAAGCCGTTAACGCTGGTATCGATGCTGCCAATAACAATTGTAAGTGCATAACACAACAGGCCAACAAGCATCATGCGTTTAATACCCAATAGCCTAAAAAAGAGGGGCGCAATAAATGACGGTAAAAACATGGCGGCAATATGGCTTTGGATTACCCACTTTGTATCGGCCAGTGAATGGCTGTGCATATGGTGCATGCTGATCGGTGTGCCTGTCATCACAAAAGACATCACCACATAGGCTACCACACCACTGGCTATTGCCAGGCAAAATGACGGGTTTTTCATCCATTGAAACCCCAGTTGTGAACTGGCCTGAGATTCAATCACCGGGGCAGAACCAGGCCGGTAAAAACTCAACAGTATCGCTCCCAGAATGACAGTCAGGCTGCCCAGCCAAAATGAACCCTGGTAATCAACTTCGCTCAAATGTATTCCCATGACGGCCAATTCGGGGCCGAGCACTGCAGCAATGATTCCTCCACCCATTATCATCGATGCCGCAGTAGAACTTGACCGAGGCGCCACACACTCCATCGCGGCAAAACGTGTCTGTTGCAGCGCAGCATTCGCTGTACCAAGCAAAAGACAGGCGATACAAAAAACTGAAAAGCTTTGAATGGATAAACTATAACTGGCCAACCAGCAGGTTGAAAAACTCAGGGCCATAAACAAAAAGAACGCGTTTTTCCGTCCCATTCTCTGCATGCAGCGTGTTGCTGGCACAATGCTGAAGGCAGTACCCACAACCAGTAAAGCAATGGGCAGCGTCGCCCAGTCAGCAGAGGGGGCCAACTTTGCACCCACTAAACTCCCCACCAACGCCATCATGGCCATTGTTGAAGCCGCCAGTGCATTACTGATCGCTAAGATCCAAACATTTTTAAAGCCACTGTCGGTAAAGAGGTTCATGTCTACGCCACTATCAGAATCAGGGGCACAGTATACGGAGCGAGCCACCTTCCGGACAGTCCTTGCCAGTCAATTACTTTAATTTTCTGCTGACACAATCAGTAAACCCTCTTCGACCCATATTGTAGTCTTCACACCATTTGCCATCACTACTAGTGGTTCTTCCCCCTCGTCAACACTGGGTATTGGCCCGTACACCAAGGGGTCATACCCCACCTCATAAAGAGTCTGCAATTGCCCCTGACTGTCTCGATACCGCAATTGTGCCGCGGTGACGCCTGAAATAGAACAATATCGCCCCCCCAGTAATGTGTTATCTCGACGCGCATACAGCGCAGAGTTAACCGGAGAAAAATCCAACTGAGTAAAATAAGCCTTAATCGGGCCCAGTGTTTGGGCCTTCACTTCGAGTGGTTTCAATTTAACGTGGTTTTTGGCCACCTCCATCGCAATGGCCTGGGACATCTCACCCTCAACGGGGCTATCAAAAAACATTTGTGAACCGATAAAAACTGCCAACATAAGCATTGCGATAGATGCCAGACGAACAAAAGGTTCATCACTGCGAACAAGCCCCTCCTGACTGGCAGCCTCAGCCGGTGATAGATCTGTTTCTACGCGCTTTTGCCCAAGCTCTGCCTTCTCCTGCATGGCCGAAAGGCTCTGTAGCTGAGCCTCACTGAGCTGATATTGTTCGAGATGTTCCTTTACCTGACCGCGCAGTTTCTTTTTCATGCTGTCACTCCTTTAGAGGACGGGCCGATTAACTTCTTACGCAGTCGGTGAATGCGCGCCAGCAAGGTGCCCCTTGGGCATTCAAGTTCGTGTGCCACCTCATCAATAGAATAACCGAGCAGGCCCCACAGATATAACAATTCCCTTTCCTTATCATTCAGTGTTTCCCAGACACTCTCCAGCTGATCCCTGTCGACCATTAACTGCTCTAGCGTTTTGCTGGAAATATCGGAGATCTGCGAATGAACGTTTTCATCGAATTCATCCCAGTCCAATTTCCGTCTATGTCTAAATTGATCAATGTACAGATTACGAATGATTCGACGCATATAACCTGCAGGCTGAGCGAGCTCAAGTCGCTTGCTGCTCTCCACTTTCAAAAACTTTTCCAGTGCCGATTGCAATAAATCATAGGCATCAGCTTCTTCACCACACAGCGAAATGGCATATTGGTAAAACCTGTTAAGCGCGTCTTGATCGAACACTTACCTGCCTTTAGCGTTTGTCGGTAGAGGGGGTTATCGAGAAGTCACAAATCCATCCTCGCTGAATAAATACGGGGAGATTTTGTTCACTGCCTTCAATTTCTTCAAGTACCGTTTTCATTGTTAACCCGTTAGAAAGGCCTTTAAGTAGCTCGCCCTCCTGGCGACTTAAAACCTGAACACCCACAGTAAAGTGTCGCCGGTGGATGCAAATAGACTGCTTCAATTCAGGGTAAACATCCCGAACTTGACCCTGCTTTATATCCGTATTGATGTCGGCCAATGGCCATTGACTGTCAACAACATACAAGCTCTGGCTCAGAGTAAACTGAATCCCGTCAAGACACTCGTTGAATTGCTGAAGTCGCTCGAAATTGAATACCGGATCGTCTCCAGCATAGTAACTCTGATGAAAATAACAATCGAGCAAGGCCAGATCGGCTAACCACGGATAACCCGAGAGCTCATCCTTCAATGGCAATAAATAGCTCAGAAAACGAGAAAAACCATCTCCCAAGCGATTCAAGTCCGCACACCCATCAAGGTCAGAAAATTGATCACTAAGCAAATAACGCCGCCCACACTGGCGCATATAGTTTTTACCCAGCAATTTAATCAACCTGGGAAATATCTGCTCAAGGACTTGTAGGCGAGTTCCCATATAGTTATTTCGATAGATCTCCAGACGGTCATCGCTATCTGGCTCAGGCAGGTATTCCCGTATGGAGCCATTGGCCTCCACTCCGATCGGGTCCTTCCCCTCACACAGGGCTGCCACGCGCCTTTGCCACTCTCTCAGAGTAGGAGGAGCTCCTCCACCTTGCTCAAGACAAGCCCTTCCGCTCTCATTCATAGGCAAAGTCTTTTTCAGTTGTCGCGACTTGCTCAGCACGCCTGATGTGTATTTCACTCAAGATGCGATCCGCTTTGGCGGCCTCTTGCTGTAGTAATTCAAAGCCTGGCAGTTGATTGTCCCACTCGATGAGACTAGGCACCGGCCCAAACCGCTTGAGGGCATTGCGATAGAGTGCCCAAACGGGCTCGGCCACCTCCGCGTTATGAGTATCAATGAGTAAGTTTCCGCGTTCGGAATAACCCGCCAAGTGTATTTCTTTAACCGCGCCGCGAGGAACAGTATCAATGAATCGGGAGGCTTCCCATCCATGATTGTGTTGATTGACATAAAGGTTATTAATATCCACCAAAAGGTGACACCCACTACGCCGAACTAATTCCGCCATAAACTCCCCATCGGTGAGCGTATCGTATTTACAATGGAAGTAGTTTGTCGCATTTTCGATGAGAATAGGATGGCCCAAATAGTCCTGAACCTGCAGGATACGTTGACTTAAATGATCCAGAGCCTCCTCTGTATAGGGTAAAGGCAACAGGTCGTGATAGTGCTTACTGTCAATTGATACAAAGGCAGCGTGTTCAGATATCCATTGACACTCAAGTGAATTGGCAAGGGATTTTAACGTGCGCAAATAGTCCCAATCGAGCGGATCTACACTGCCCAGTGACAATCCAACGCCATGCATGCTCACCGGATAGTGCTCGCGAATGGCAAACAATTGCTTGCGATCCAAACCCCCAAGTGGTTCTGCCCCCAAAGGCATAAAATTATCGCTGATTATTTCAAACCAGTGAACAGCGGGTTGCAGGTTCAGAACATCGGCCATATGGGGCTGCCTCAGCCCGATGCCAGCACCCTGAATTTCCTCAGATAAATATTCTGGCATCAAGGCACCCAAGATCAGGACGTTTTAGCGGGTTTTACTTTTTTTACAACACCACCGGTAATTTTTTCGCAGGTGCCCTCGGGTACATACACCCATTCCGCCGCCGCATTGTCTTCGGTGGACTGTCCGGCGCAGCCGTGTTTCCCATCCAATGAGCCACAGTCATTTTTCCCGGCTTTGGCAATTCCTGCGCATTTTTCCCAAGCTTCTGGCTGATCGGGAACTGCACTTGCCGTTGAGACCATTCCGGCTACACCCATGATGCCGGCAAAAGTTGACGCTATCAGCGTTTGTGAGTTTTTCATGTTTTCTTCCTATCTTCGGTTTTCGTATTTAAATGATCGTTTTTGCTCGTCATATCGAGCACCCAGCAGTGGTTAATACACCTAAAATAAACATCTTTACTAAGTGCCTGGACCTATAACGATCAAAACACGAGATTGATTGCATTTATTTTCAGGACTTGGTAAATAATGGGTAATCAATCGCTAAATTGTTGTCTTCACAAACCCGTAAAGCAGTGAAATATGAATATCTCTGAAGTAGACGCCCAGGATCTCAGCGCCATCAAGGAGATCGCCCGAGACGCAGTCACGTCGTCTGTTGAGGCCACAGACTCGCAAAAGCAGGGTTTGCTGAAGGGTATCACCTCAGATATTGATGAGTATTGCGATAAACATCCCCGCTGCTATCTTAGTGCAAAAGACCAAAATGGACATATTCTGGGTTACATCCTGATAAAAAATCACTGGAACCTGGCCCACTTGTTTGTGAGCCCTGCCTCCCATGGTAAGGGCATCGGCAGAGCGCTGTTAAGCCGCGGCATTCTAAGCTGTCAAGGTTCTGAAAACAGGGGTTATCTTCGAGTGAACTCTTCGCTTAATGCGGTTAAGTTCTATGAGAAATCGAGTTTTTCGCACGATCGTGATGCGGAAGTAAAGGCCGATTTTGCCATTCCCTTGATCTATAACTTCCCCGAGTAACACTGAACGGTTAAACCTGTAGCGCTCTGACATTTGTAAGCTCCAAATTCAACTATAATGAATCATGAAGCGCAAATCAGAGGGTATCAAATGCTAGCCGCCAAAATTCCCGACAATGAAGACGAACGTTTGGCTACGCTACAGGCGCTGGAGGTTCTGGATACCGAACCTGAGGAGCGCTTTGATCGTGTGACTCGTACCGCCAAGCGCCTATTCGATGTGCCCATTGCGCTGGTCAGCCTGACCGACAGCAACCGACAATGGTTTAAATCTTCAGTGGGGCTTGATATCAAGGAAATCCCCAGAAAGACGTCTTTTTGTGGTCACGCCGTTTTGGGTGATCAGACGTTCTATGTCTCCGATGCCAGTAAAGACAGTCGTTTTGTCGATAGTCCTCTCGTAACAGGCCCTCCTTACATACGCTTTTATGCCGGCTATCCACTCTGTGCTGCCGATGGCGAAAAAATGGGAACACTCTGTATCATCGATACCAAACCCAAACGTCTGGAAGCAGAAGATTTTCTCGCCCTTAAAGATCTGGCGGGCATGATTGAACATGAACTGGTTGCACTGCAACTTGCCAGCAAAGACGAACTCACTCAAATTCCAAACCGCCGGGGTTTTGCGCAACTTGCAGCCCGGAGCTTAAATTTGTGCCAACGCAGGCAGTTGCCTGCCTCCCTCGCCTATCTGGATTTAGACAAGTTTAAAGCGATCAATGACAACTTTGGACACGCCGAAGGTGATCGAGCACTGAAATTATTTTCGGATCAAATGCAAGCCAGCTTTCGAGATTCGGATGTTTACGGGCGACTCGGAGGGGACGAATTTGTAGTTTTGCTCACTGGGAGTGATATTACTACTGCAACGGAGATCATCGATCGTTTTTCCCAAGACTTATTACTCGCCATCAAGCGGGAACAGTTAGATTATTCGATTAATTTTTCTCATGGATTAATTGATTGCAATACCTCGCAGGCGTTCAATATTGACGAAGCCTTACGTGAAGCAGATCGCTTGATGTACCAAAATAAAAGGTGTGAGACGTAAAATTAACTCTCACCGATGTCCTCGTCCCAGAGTGTGTCGTTTTCTTTGATAAACGTTTGCATCATCTCAATACACCCAACATGTTGAACAAGCTCAAGCTCTACACCTCTCGATTCCAGCCACGCCTCCTCACCCTGAAAATTGAAATTTTCTGCGATAACGACACGGGGGATCCCATAAAGTATATTGTTAACCGAACACATAGCTTTTTCCGCCTCCTCAATGGCCGCAGCGAGAAAGGGGTCTTTGTGTACGTTTGCGGGTGTGTTTTTGGAAGGCATGGTGGCATCACTCCAATTTGATTCAAAGACGGATTTAATGGGCCTAGATCAAATAATGGCACATAACTATAAAACCTTAAGACCAGTAATTGCCCCAAGGATCTTTGTTAGGAGCGCACTTTTCTATTTCCGCCCTTGAGATAAACAAATTGTTCTGATAGAGTTCAAACCTTCTTACCACTGAAATAACTGGAGTGACACTATGATTGTAATAAAAACCCTCCGGGCAACAAACGAGACAAACGTTTAGTTGTAACTCTTCTGCCCGGTTAAAATACCGGGGCACAATTTCTGCCCCCCAATTTACTATTATTCTTGACGCTGACAACATAGTTGCGTCTGGGGGAAACACATGTCACACCTTTTTTCTCTGTCCCAACTGGGATGGAAAGCCTTTTATCAACAACAACTCTCTCTCGAAGAGTGGGAAACGTACACTCCATGCCGAGTTATGGCTCAGCATCGTTCAGGCCTTGAGCTGTTGTCTGAATCGGGGCCGCTAACCCTGCCCTCAAGCCCTAATATGCCTGACCTTACCGTGGGCGACTGGATACTCATTGATGCCAATGGCATTTTCATCCGTGTATTAGAGCGCTTGTCAACGTTCTCTAGAAAGGCGTCGGGAAGCAAAGTCAGCACACAGCTTATCGCCGCGAACATTGATACGCTGTTTATAGTTTGCTCTTTAAATCATGATTTCAACCTCAGTCGGCTTGAGCGCTATCTGGCATTAGCCAAAGAGAATCAGGTTGAGGCCATTGTTGTGTTGAGCAAGTCCGATTGCTGTGATGACCCTTCGCTTTATATCAAACAGACTCAGTCCCTGGATCCACTGATGATCGTTGAAGCGGTTAACGGCCTCGACCCACTCAGCATTGATGTGCTTAGACCTTGGTGCAAAGGCGGTAAAACTGTAGCCTTTGTCGGGTCATCTGGCGTGGGGAAATCCACACTGGTTAATGCACTGCTAAACACCAGCATTCAGGACACGGGCAGTGTCCGGGGTGATGACAGTAAAGGCAGACACACTACCACAGGTCGCTCATTACACCTGATGGAGTCAGGTGGTTTATTGTTGGATACTCCCGGCATGCGAGAGATACAACTTGCAGACTGCGAACAGGGAATAGAGCAGGCCTTCGCGGAGATTTTAACGCTTGCAGACAGCTGTCAATTCTCAAATTGTCAGCATCACTCAGAGCCAGGCTGTTCGGTTAAAGCCGCCATAGAATCGGGAGACCTGGATGAACGCAGGTTAAACAATTACTTTAAACTGATGCGTGAACAGGCGTTTAACAGTGCATCACTCGCCGAGAAACGCGCACATTACCGCAAACAAAGTCGCTTCTATCGTTCAGTGATGTCTGAGGCAAAACATCGCAAGAAGAAGTAATGACCTACTGAAACCGCGGCAATCTTTCACATGATTGCCAGCGGTTTTTTTCATCAGGCTTTACCTGAGGCGGAGCATGACGCCCTCCCCGGTAACAACTTCACGCCTTAGTATTCTCCTTAGAAATGGGAAGTGCGGAATCGCTCCCCCACTCTGCCCAGGAACCATCATATACACTTAGCTTCTGGTAACCCGCCAAGCTCGCGGCCAGGCAGAGAATACTGGCTGTGACGCCGGACCCACAGGTAAATATCATTGGTGTTTCAGTCTCGCAACCCAGCGCCAGAAACTTCGCTCGGAGCGCCTCGCTATCCTTTAGTTGATACCCGTTTAACAGTTCCGTAAAGGGCAAAGTTAAAGAGGACACAATATGCCCCTGCCTTAACCCCTTTCGCGGCTCTGGGTCTCTTCCGATGTAGCGACCATATGAACGGGCATCGATAATCTTAGGCTCACCGCATTCAGTCGCTTTTAACACCTCGTCTTGAGCAACAAGATATTGTGACTGGTAGTCTGCGACAAAACTCTCCTTTGCGACCGGAGCACTGTGCCTTTCGCTTGTCGGAAAACCTGCTGCTTGCCAGGCCTTCAAGCCTCCATCCAGAACCGATACATCAGTGCAGCCCATGAGGATTAAATTCCACCATGCCCTCGGCGAGGAATACACGCCGACATCATCATAAACAATAATTTTGGCGTCTCGATGTAAACCCAGGGCATTCGCCTTTCTTTCAAATTCATCTACACCCAGAGCCGTATGGGGCAAACCGGAGTTTTTACAGGAAAACGCTTCTATATCAAAACGTATCGACTGAGGAATACAATAAGAATGCTCCGATGCCGTTAACTCTACACCCACCGGAGCAATACTGGCATCCAATAAAACACATGCCTCGCTCTCCAGCAGATGTTTCAATTCCAGAGCGCTTACTATTGCCATGATGGTTTCCCAGTTTCAATCTTACTTGTACTTAAACTGGCTTTATACGTGATGATAATCACCGCCAATAAACCCATATCAAAATGTTTCATATTGCTATCCATAAGTAAGGCTAAATCAGCCGTCCCTCTTTCGACCAAGCTTTTATTGCTTCGATCTCGGGGGCCTCAATGCCAATAGACTCCAGAAAATCACGGTGCACTTCCGGAAGATCCCGCTCAAATTCAATGTGCCACTGTCTCATTGCCTCGTCATCCATTCCCGAGGCCCTGAGAATACTGACCCACTGCTCTTTATTCATCACCCTGGATGATCGCAGCAATGAATCTCTGCCTAACAGCTGGACAATGAGTTGTTGTTGCTGGCGCTTTTCGCTGATTTCAATGTTCAGCTTGTTTAGTCTCCGCTCCAAAATTCGGGTTGTCTCCCCTCCTTTAGCCGCCAATAACTCGCCAATAACGTCCAGTGCTAAACCCGCATCCCGGTAAACACTTATCATACTCATTCGATCAAAATCCGCCTGAGTGTAAATCCGGTAATTTGCATCACTTCTGCCCGAGGGGGTCAGCAAGGAAATTTTATCGTAGTAAAGCAAGGTGCTGCGAGATAAACCAAAGTGCTTGCCAAGTTGACCTATCGTATACAATGACGCTTCCCCCTTTATAGTTCGTTCCTGTCGGGTGACAACAAGGACACTTTTGCTGTATTGCTGGCCAGTCGCTCCGGTGTAAAATATTGATGTAACACCGAGAGCGCGTGCTCTGTCAGATCTTGATTCCAGCGTTGAAACCGGCTCCAGCTTCTATCTTCTATAACCCCCCTTCGCTTTGCCATTATACGAACGAGAGAATCCGTCACAGTCAGGCTAAACTTATCTTTCGCCCCCAGGCTCTCAGCATAGGCCTTAATCCCTTTGCACACCAGAATCGAGGCCTGATCTACCGGGTGTTGACCCAGGTATATCCATGCAATTCGCAGATGCCCCAAGTGATTGAAGTAGTCTTTGTCGAGCTGAAGGCTCTCGAACTGGTTTAAAAACTCGTTGTCATCGAGCGCGGGGAGTTTTGTTAACATATCGACCTCTAAGGTAGCGGGTATAGGATTTTGCCTCAACAGCAGCGGGAACGATAAAGGGTGAAGTTGTAGTCAGGTCAAGCCCGCCTCACACATTTTCTTCGCGCTTGGAATACGTGTATATTATCGGAGCGCTGACGATCCTCGCCTAAGCTCTCAATATGGAACAAGACCTTGCCAAAATTTTCCACAATCCATGAAAATGCCATCATCCGCAAAGGAGGCGAAAAAGAACTCAACTCCTTACTCTCTCCTGTAAAGTCATCTAAAACGCTCACCCGTATTACTGACGACCGCTATCTCGCGGAAATGACACGCTGTATTTTCCAGGCGGGATTTGTCTGGCGAGTGGTCAACCAAAAATGGGACGACTTTGAAACGGCTTTTTTTGGTTTTGAGCCGCAGAAAATGGTCAGGCTCAGCCCCGATCAGTTAGACAGCCTGGGCAAGGACAAACGTATTATCCGCAATATGCAAAAGATATTGAGTGTGCCGCAAAACGCCCAATTTATTTTGGATGAGGCACAAAAACATGGAAGTTTCTCTCAGATGGTTGCAAATTGGCCCACGAGTGAACTCAATGCATTGTTTCTTCGACTGAAAAAAAGTGGTGCCAGACTCGGTGGAATGACCGGCCCTCGAATGTTGCGCTCGATGGGAAAAGACGCCTACCTGCTCACACCCGATGTCGTACACGCCCTCCGCAACGCAGGGCTGGAAATATCTAAAACCCCAGGCAGCCAACGAGATTTAACAACAATCCAAAACACCTTCAATCAATGGCATCAAGACACAGGACTGCCCTATACCCATTTGAGTAAAATTTGTTCTTATTCTGTCGGTGAAAATTACTCGGTCGAGCAATTAAACGAATTTAATACTAGCGCTTAATTTCAGCGGCTTGCAATACAACACACTTGAACTGAACGACTACCATCAAGCACTGGTATCAATAGATACGGCCACACCCCTGCGTCGGTCTCGACCGGTACGCAGTTCCAACATCGTATTTTGTCGACCGTTACGACGCTCATGACGCTTGCGTCTGTCCCCAACAGGCACCTTTGTCGCTTGTTTTGACACCACTACCGTAGGCGTTGTCGCCTTGGATTTAGGTTTTTGTGGCGGGGCTATCGGTATTGTCGGCCCTATATTGACCATGTCCTTTCTCCTGAATGTTTTCGGGCTCCTGTAATAGACCCTATCGGCCAGAATTACAACAACTTGAACACCATTAGTTCTGATTGTACGCAAAACAGTCAACTTGTAAATGTTTTGTGTAAGAACTATTCAGGCAGAAAGTGGGATTATGAGGGATTAGTTCGCGTGATTCGGCCCTAAATTAGGACTGTTGTTCACCTGAGTTAAACCAACTCAGCTTGCTTTGCAGGTCTACAACCCCTCCAATGATTAACAATGTTGGCGCATGAACTTCGTTCTCTCCAACCACTTTATGCAAATCCTGGAGAGTAGAGGTGAACACACGTTGTGCTCGAGTGGTGCCTTTTTCGACCAGTGCCGCGGGGGTTTTCGGGTCTCGGCCATGTTTGATCATCGTGCTGCAAATGGTATCTAAGCCTTTCAAACTCATGTAGAAAACGAGCGTTTGGGCCGGATCGATCAACTCCCCCCACTTGATATTGGTGCTGTCATCTTTTAAATGACCCGTGATAAATCGTACCGACTGGGCATAGTCTCTGTGAGTTAAGGGTATTCCGGCGTAAGCTGCACAACCTGAAGCGGCCGTGATGCCAGGAACCACCTGAAAAGGAATTCCGTTCTCCGCAAGGGTTTCAATCTCTTCACCCCCGCGCCCGAAAATAAAGGGGTCACCGCCTTTCAGACGCAAAACCCGCTTGCCCTGACGTGCCAGTTCAACCAGACGCTGATTAATATCCTGTTGAGGCACCGCATGATCACTGCGCTTTTTACCTACATAAATTCTGTCTGCATCCCGGCGAACCAATTCCATCACACCGTCTGAGACCAGGCGGTCATACAACACCACATCTGCCTGCTGCATTAAACGCAGGGCCTTAAAAGTCAACAGGTCGGGATCACCCGGGCCTCCACCCACTAAATAGACTTCGCCTTTTGTGGTTTCATCATTATCTTTTGCCGCTCGCGTTAACTCTTCAAGCATGAGTGATTCAGCATCATCAACACGCCCACTCAAGGCCAGCTCGCTGGCACGCCCCTCGAACATCTGCTCCCAAAAGTACCGACGTTTATCGGCATTAGCCAAGGTCTTTTTCACCCGCTCGCGCAGTCGACTGGCCAGCTGTGCAAGCTGCCCGTAACTTGAGGGCAACAGCGCCTCAATTTTAGCCCGGGACATACGCGCCAATACTGGTGCCCTGCCCCCACTGGACACACCAATGATCAAAGGGCTACGGTCGATAATGGCCGGTGTAATCACCGTACACAATTCGGGGTTGTCCACCACGTTGACAGGGATATTGCTAGCTTGGGCATCTGCTGAAACCTGCCGATTAACCTGATCATCATCACAGGCAGCGATGACTAAACTGTAGGGCTTGGCGTTTACGCCACAGATTTGGCTTGCGTCGATATCCGAGCTTGCATAAACACGGCTGACCAAATGACCCCGCCCCTCTTCGACCAACTGTCTAAGCTCGTCTGAAATATTAGGGGCCACCACCGCAATAGTTGCCTTGGCCTTTAACAACAAACGCGCTTTGCGCAATGCAATTGCGCCGCCCCCAATCAATAGACAGTTTTTGCCTTTTAAGTCAAAAAAGAGCGGCAGATAATCCATTAGACAATACGTTCCAGTCCGCCCATGTATCCTTTCAAAGCATCGGGCACAGTAATTGAACCATCTTCCTCTTGATAGTTCTCGATAATGGCCAGCAGCGTTCTACCCACGGCCAGACCGGAACCATTCAATGTATGCAGCAATTCTGGTTTGCCTGTTTCAGGGTTTCTAAAACGCGCCATCATTCTTCTCGCTTGGAAATCCCTGAAGTTACTACAGGAGGAAATCTCACGATATTTATCTTGAGAAGGAACCCATACTTCAATGTCATAGGTCAGGGCCGAGGAGAAACCAATGTCCCCACCACACAAAATAACGGTGCGATACGGCAAACCGAGTAACTGCAGAATGTTTTCTGCATGTGAGAGCAAATCTTCCAGCGCCTGATCGGAGTCTTCAGGTTTTACAAATTGAACTAACTCTACCTTTTCAAACTGATGCTGGCGAATCAGGCCGCGGGTATCCCTGCCATGACTTCCCGCTTCGCTGCGGAAACAAGGCGTATGACAAACATATTTAACCGGCAGCTTAGTGTCCGCATCCAGAATCTCATTTCGCATGACATTAGTGACCGGAACTTCTGCGGTGGGAATCAAGTAGAAATCCCTGTCGTCGCGCAGCTTGAACAGGTCTTCTTTAAACTTTGGCAATTGTCCGGTACCGTAAAGCGAATCTTTATTAACGATGTACGGTACGTGAATCTCTTGGTAGCCGTGCGCCTCAATGTGAGTATCGAGCATAAATTGAATCAGGGCTCTGTGCAGCCGAGCGACTCCACCGCGCATGACGGCAAAGCGAGCGCCGGTTAACTTTGTACCGGTTTCAAAATCCAGACCATCAACTGCGGCCCCCAGGTCAACGTGATCTTTAACCTCAAAATCGAACTGCCTAATCTCACCCCAGCGACGAATCTCCACATTGTCATCTTCACTGGCGCCTTCTGGCACCTGATCGGCGGGCATGTTAGGAATTGCGCTAAGCAAGTCATCCATTTTAGCCTGCACAATGCCCAGGGCGGCCTCCGCCTGAGTCAACTCCTGCTTAAGCTGATCAACTGCAGCTAGCAATGGTGCAATATCTTCGCCGGCGGCCTTGGCTTTACCAATATTTTTTGCACTACTGTTGCGCTGCTGCTGCAGGGATTCGGTGCTCACCTGTAACGATTTGCGCTCTTCCTCAAGGGCTTTTATCTGGGCTACATCTAATTCATAACCACGCTTTTTAAGCGCATTGGCTACGGTCTCAGGATTTGTTCGTACAAATTTTGAATCTAACATGTTTGTTTCACTGTCAAAAAAGTTAAACCAGGCGTTGCGCCAAAGTGACTGCAAGCCAAACGGCCAACAGACACGACACAACACTCATTAAAATATAGCTCACAGCCATAGAAACGTGACCTGTTTGCCACAGGTTCAAGGCGTCGAGCGAATACGTCGAAAACGTCGTAAAGGCACCGAGCAAGCCGGTCATAATAAAAGGCCGCCACTCGGCCGGCAATAGCCCCTTTTCAATGATCAAGACATAAAAAATGCCCATTGCAAAAGAGCCCAGTACATTAACTAACAAGGTTCCTATGGGGAAGCGGCTATCAAAACTCTCTGCGACCAGCTTGTTTACGCCAAAGCGAGACACTGCTCCCAGCGCCCCTCCCAGGGCAATCGCCAACCATTGCATCACATTATATCCATGGGACAATCTCAGCCCTTGTCTTCATAGCGTGTAAACTCGGATTGCCGGTCAAGCTCACGAAAATGAGCGAACTTCTCACTAATTTTTTGTTCCAGCCCCCGATCAACAGGCTCGTAGTAACGCTGATGGGCGATTTCCTCCGGCAGGTAATTCTCCCCGGCCGCATAGGCACCGGGTTCATCGTGGGCGTAACGATACTCTTCACCATAGGCCATGTCTTTCATTAGCCGGGTCGGCGCATTGCGCAAATGAAGGGGAACGTCATATGCCGGCTGCTCTCGCACATCTGCCATCACACGATTGAAGGCATTATACACAGCATTGCTCTTGGGTGCTGCAGCTAGATAGGCTACCGCCTGGGCAATCGCCAGTTGACCCTCTGGACTTCCGA
>CAJWCA010000031.1 GCA_913020395.1 uncultured Cellvibrionales bacterium
GCTGCAGAAGCTGCCGCAGCCGCTGAAGCAGAAGCCATTGCTGAAGCCGCCGCCGAAGCTGAGCCAGCCGATAAGTCAATCAATATCAGCTGGTCTATGCCCGGCTCTCGCGAAAATGGCGACACCTTATTTTCCTATGAGATTGGTGGCTACGAGGTTCTTTACAAGAAGCTGGACGAGGCGCTGTATACCTCAGAAATCATCACTGACAGTCAACAATTGTCAGTCAACATTGAAAACCTGACGGCTGGCCAGTACGAAATCAAGATTGCCTCATACGACACAGAAAACCTGATGAGCGACTACCAGACAGTGACAGTATCCGTTAACTAATTGGACACTTTTTGCCCGGCACACGCCGGGCAAAACAAACTCTACTACTCTCCTCCCCCCCATCCAACGCCCCACGACTTTATAGTCTACAATTAACATTGGCACAAACTACCCTTGCCGGGTTATTGTTCGTGGTTGTATATACAAAGAAACCAATGAAGCACTCCATGAACAGCAGCGACGGAACGAGCTTTTTGCGCAGATGAATTGCCCTTGTGACGGATGACATTCAGGTTGAAAAGATTATCACCCACAATTTACTTGCTTTTAATGACTCTGGTTTTTGCAGACGCTTACGCAGCTGGCACCAGCACAGAAGACAAGGTTAAAGCGGGCCTGATATTTAACTTTATCAATTTTACCCGCTGGCCCGAACACGCCTTCCCTCTTGAAAACGAACGTTACATTTTGTGTGTTGCAGGAGAGGACCACTACTCAGAAATATTTGACGCCATTCCCGACTTGTCTGTGCGCGGCAGAAAGCTTCAACTCAAGCACTTGGAGAAGCTGCAAGACAAGTCCACCATTCAGTCCTGTCACATCCTAATTGTGGGTCTCAAAAACCGCACTCAGGTATCGCAACTTCTTGGTCAAATCAAAGACAGCCCGGTGTTAACCATTGGAGAATCAGTACCCTTAGATACCATGATTACCTTTGTCAACAAAGGTAATAAGGTGGGCTTTGCGATCAACAGAACCAGGGCAGCTCACTCTGGCATTAAGTTCAGCTCAAAAATGTTACGGCTCGCCATTGAGGTAACAGGAAGAGGACCCGATGCTTAAACATATCAACCCCGCCTCCTGGCTGGCTAAAGCCTCTATCAAAAGCAAACTGAAAGTCATCATTATGACGATCAGCACTACCAGCATATTAATGGCAGGCTTTAGTCTTGCCATGTCTCAGGGTCAGGCCATCCGCGAAAACATGGTCAGCGAACTACTGACCATCACGCGCATTATTGCGGACAACAGCACCTCTGCCATCTCCTTTAACGACGCAGAAGACGCAAAAGCCGTGCTGGATACGCTCAAAAGGAAAGAATCGATTGTTCATGCTGCCGTTTATGACAACCAGGGGGTGTTACTGGCCAGCTACGTAAGAAGTGCGTCCGGCGCCACAACAATACCTGAGAACTCTTTAGAGGGCGCAGGCGAATTCCGCTTCACCGACAAACACCTAGAGGCGCAAGCGCCCGTAATTCTCGATGGTAGAAACATTGGGAACGTGCGGGTTCGCTCAGACCTGAACGAGCTCAACGACGCCTTGCAACAGCTGTTTTACACCATGATTGTCATCTTGTTTTTAGCGGGATTTTTTGCCTTTTTGCTGGCCAACGCCATGCAAAAAATCATCTCCCAGCCGCTACTGCAATTGGCCAACCTAACTCGTCAAATATCCCATAAAAAAGACTATACCCTGCGGGCAGAGAAACACAGCAGCGATGAGCTTGGTACCTTGGCAGACGACTTCAACGAGATGATCAACCAAATTGAAAAACGGGACCGGGCGCTCAGTGAAAGCGAGAAACGTTTTCAGAGTTTGATCGAACAGGCCGCCGATGCCATTTTTGTTTGCGCACCGGACGGGGGCATATTACATGCCAATGCACGCGCCAGCAGCACACTGGGGTATAACAACAACGAATTGATGCTGATGTCTATGCAAGACATTGATGTCAACTTGGCGAACAACGAAACCTTTTCCTCCGACTGGCAAGCACTCGAACCAGACCGGTCCTTTATCTACTACAGCAACCACACACGCAAAGACGGCGGAAGCTTTCCAGTAGAAATACACTACGGCGCACTGGACCTGGGAGGCAAAAAACTCATTCTGTCGTTTGTTCGCGACATCAGTGACAGAAAAAAAGCGGAAGTTGCCCTTAAAAAGGCCAATGACGAACTGGAAGATAAAGTAGAGCTTCGCACACGTGAGCTCAGCGATACTAACGAAGAGTTATTGCTCGCCATCGAACAGGCGGAAAATGCCAGTAAAGTAAAATCAGAATTCCTCGCAAATATGAGTCACGAAATTCGAACACCGATGAATGCCGTGATCGGGTTTACCGAACTGCTTCAGCAATCACAACTGGATTCAAAACAACAATCCTACATACACTCCATCCATCTCGGTGCGAAGGGTTTAATGACCATTATCGACGATGTGCTTGATCTTTCTAAGCTGGAAGCGGGAAGAATAAGTCTGGAATATGAAGTAGTTGAGCTGCACCAATTTATTCGAGGCATTGAACAGGTTTTCTCCCAGACGATTAAGGACAAAGGGCTTGAATTTGAAGTGTGTATCGAAGGGGCACTACCCGGCGCACTAATCTTTGATCAGACCCGCGTGCGACAGGTATTGGTAAACCTGATTGGCAACGCCATAAAGTTTACCGAGAAAGGTTTTGTAAACCTAAACATTCTCGTGACTGGCAGGGATAGATTCACCTTGGAATTTGCGGTCTCTGACAGCGGCATTGGCATTCGGGAAGACCAGCAAAAACAGGTTTTTGAGCAGTTTACCCAACAAGAGGGACAAAGCACCAAGCGTTATGGGGGAACGGGTCTGGGGCTGTCTATTTGTACGAATCTCGCACATATAATGGGCGGAGACATTAAGCTGGAAAGCAAAGAAAACCACGGTTCAACCTTTACCCTGCGCCTAAACAACATCAAGGCATCCTACACAGATGAGGCAGATTCCCAAGAGCAGACGACAGATGACAATCTATTTGCCCCCGCCACTGTTTTATTGGTTGATGACATCGATGTAAACCGAAACCTCGTTAAGGAACAATTTGCAGAATCTGCCCTTACCTTTTTGGAGGCGAAAAATGGCCTACAGGCGGTTGAGGCAAGTAAAAAACACCACCCGGACCTTGTTTTAATGGACATCAGAATGCCAGTCATGAATGGCGTTGAAGCCAACGAACGCATTAAACAAGACCCTGAAACCCAAGACATTCCTGTGGTGGCATTAACTGCTTCCATCGTCACCTCAGAAAGTGATGCGGAGCTGCGCAGCCGGTTTGATTTATTGGTCCATAAACCCATCAATAAAGCGGATATTACCAGGGCGTTTGCGCAATTCTTACCGACTTCACACTCTGGCGTTAGCTCAACGCCACAGAGCACTCTAGAAGCGCAAGCAGCACTGTCGCCGGTGCCTAACGGCACAGACAATAGCGCCCTGTACGCTGATGTGCCAACTCCCCACTTTCAGTCCTTGCTGAAAGAGCTGCAAAGGGTTCGCGATGGCGCGTATAGAAAATCCGTCGCCAGCGGAATGATCAATGACATCGAAGACTTTGCTCGGGAGCTGGCGCCACTTGGCCTGGAGTTTGAGCATACTCCTCTGGTAAAATTTGGGGAGAAACTGACTTACTACGCAAATATCTTTGACGTTGGAAAAATTGAAATATTGCTGCCAACTTTTGACAAAATAATCTCTGATATCGAGGCGATTATTAAGCAAAGAGAGAAAGAGAATGTCGAATAAAACGTTCCGTATACTGGTTGTGGATGACAACCCCACCAACATTCAGCTGATCGCCCAGATTCTCCGCGACAAAGACTACAGTGTGGCCTATGCCACCAGTGGTGAAAAAGCCCTTAGTTCTATTGAGGAGATTGACTTCGACCTTGTTTTACTGGATGTGATGATGCCGGGAATGGATGGGTATGAAACCTGCGTCAGGATTAAAAAACAAAGCAAAAACACCCATCTGCCCGTTATTTTTTTAACGGCCATGACCGATGATGAGAGCATTATCAAAGGGTTTGACAGCGGTGGCGTCGATTACGTGTCCAAACCCTTTAATCGCAGAGAACTACTGGTTCGCATTGGCACCCACTTGAGGTTAAAAGACTACGAAGACAATCTGGAACACAAAGTTCAGAGTCTTACCCGCGAAATCGAAGAAACCCAACGGGAAGTGGTTTTTACGATGGGCGCCATTGGGGAGACCCGCTCCAGGGAAACGGGCAATCATGTCAAACGTGTGGCTGAATACAGCTATTTATTTGCCGTTAAATACGGCTTGTGTGAAGAGGATGCCCGGCAACTCAAAGAGGCATCTCCCATGCACGACATCGGCAAGGTTGGCATTCCCGATTCCATCTTACACAAGCAAGGTAAACTTACCGACGATGAGTGGACCATCATGAAAACCCACGCACAACTGGGTTATGACATGTTAAAGGCGTCGGACAGGCCGATACTGAAAACAGCGGCAACCGTAGCGCTGACACATCACGAAAAATTTGATGGTAGCGGTTACCCCGCAGGTATGACCGGCGAGGAAATACCTATTGAAGGCAGAATAGTTGCCATCTCTGATGTCTTTGATGCATTGGGAAACAAACGCTGCTACAAAAACCCCTGGGAGGACAGGGACATTTTTGACCTGATTACATCGGAGCGGGGCAAACACTTTGATCCAACACTGGTTGATTTATTTTTTAATCATATCGATGAATTTCTATGTATTAGAGATCAACTGAAAGACACCTAAAATAAGCTTAAGAAGTACTGGGCCCTGCAGGCGTCATTTATTTTGCCTCAAGCCAAACGCCCTTTACTTCCAACAATTGATCCACACACTTCAGCAATTCCGCCCTGTTAAACGGCTTCTCTAATACCATCAGTGCACCAGCCGCCTTCATCAGGCTCAACTTCTCAGGCCCAGCGTAGCCCGTTATGCCAATGATAGGCACATGTTTAAGGTGAGGCTTTCTACGCAAGAATCGGCACACCGCATCACCTAGGATACCCGGCATCATAATATCCAAAAATACAATATCGGGCGTAAACTCCTGGGTCATGGCACTGGCTTCAAACCCATCGCTGGCATGAAGCACCTCCACATCCTTCAGGTGTTGTCGCAAGAGCCCGATCAGCACACCCGCAATGCCCGCATCGTCGTCCACTATGAGAATTTTGGGAGGGGATATAGAGCCTCGCGCGGCAGAAACACCGTAGGATTTATCCGATGCCAAACGCTGGACCTCACTGAGCAGGAAACGCCTGTGACCGCCACTTGTTTGCTGAGCCTGAATCTCACCTTTATTGGCCCACGCACGAACAGTGGCTGCAGCCACGTTAAAAAAGCGAGCCACCTCTGCGCTGGTTAGCCAATAATCACCATCTTCTCTTTGATCTTTCCCTTCCAATATTGAGTCAAGTCGCATCTACTAAGTCCATTATTGATATTATATAAGTCACTCTACACCACTGCCCTTGTAGCCTCTACCTTCGACCAATCCACCAGGCTTATATTTTCTGGCGCTTCAGGCCTAGCGTAATAATAACCCTGGATATAGTCGCAGCCTGCCAACCTCAGCACTGAATCTTGCTTTTCGTTTTCAACACCCTCTGCAACCACCCTCAACCTTAGCTGGTGAGCCATTTCAATTATTGAAGTAATAATGGATCGATCCCGCTCAGACTTATCAATATTGCGAACAAACTCCCGGTCAATCTTCAGAACATCAATTGGAATGTTTTTAAGAAAGGCCAGTGAGCTATATCCGGTACCAAAATCATCCAGTGAGATATTAATGCCCTGCTGTCTTAACTTCACAAAATCCCGACGAATGTTGCTCGAGTCAACCAACATTTGGCTTTCCGTTACCTCTATCCCAAGACAGGATGAATCAAGTCCGTATTGACTCAAGGACGAAAGTGTACGTGCAGCCATGTCACGCTGCGAAAACTCGAGCGGAGAGACATTGATCGCGACTTTGACCACCAGGCCGCTTTGGTCCATCCACTCTCTCATCTGCTTGCACACTGTCTCCACAACAAACTGACCTAACGAATCAATCGTGCCATTTCTCTCAGCAATTGAAACAAACTCAAGGGGTGATATCGGACCATATTCCGGGTGAGTCCAGCGCACCAAGGCCTCAAAATATAACTGTGAGGGATCAGACAAACACTCAATTCTTTGATAGAAAACCCGTATGTCGCCACATTCAATCGCTGATTTTAACTCATTAAAAATGATCGCATCCCGTTTAGCCTGCTGCTGGACGGCGTGATCAAAAATCCTAACACCATTTCCACCCGCCTTCTTGACCGCGGCCATGGCTTGCGCAGAATCACCCAGCAAGCTAAAGGGTGTAGAGGCACTACCGTGGGAGTAAACCAGCCCGCCAATGCTAGAGGAAAGCTCGTAGCTGATACCATTGACAAGCAGAGGCAAGCTAATCTCTGCGCGAAGTATGTGTGCGAACTTTTCGAGTTCTTGCTGAGATTTAAAATCATCCAAAATTGCACAAAATTCATCCCCGCCAACCCGTGCCACGTGGTGCGAGCTTGAAAAGATGGACATCAAGCGCCGTGAGTACGCCCGCAATACCGCGTCCCCCTGCTGCTGGCCGGACAAGTCATTAACGGCCTGAAAGGAGTCAATGCTGACATAGAGAAGTGAGAATTCACCTTTCGATAGATGAAAGTCTTCCACGTAAAGATCAATCACCATTTCCAGATAATTACGATTATAGAGTTTTGTTAAGCCATCGTGATTTGTTCGGTAGCGCAGCTTTTCCTGAATAATTTTTTCTTCGGTATAATCTTGAAATATGCCGACATAACATTTCACAGTCCCATCTACATTATATTCGGCCTGAATAGTGATTCCTTCAATGTAACAGCGTCCATCTTTACTCTTATTCCATAACTCACCCGACCATCTTCCGTCATTCAGGAGCTTGTGCCACATGCCCACATAAACACCTGGATCCTGCCGGTTGGCACTTAGAAAACTGGGGTTTCGTCCAACCGCCTCTTCTACTTCGTAACCGGTGATACGTGTAAAGGCCGGATTGACATCGATAATCAGCGCATCCGGCGAGCACACAATTACCGCCTGTTTAGATTCCTGAAATAGGATCCCAGTAATACTCGCTTCTTTCATTTACGCTCACCACTTTCCTTCGTGATAGACATTTCATCCGCTAACATTTGCTCATCGAGCAAACTGGGTGATCAACTCCTTGAGAGAAAGCGCAGAACCTGCAAGGTCACTACTCGCCTCCGTTGCCTGTCTAGATTTCTGTAACGTCGAAACGCCGGATTCATTGATATTGACGATATTACGATTGATCTCTTCGGAGACTGAACTCTGCTCCTCGGTGGCCGTTGCAATTTGAATAGACATGTCAGAAATTTCATTAACACTACTCATAATTTCTGAAAGGGATGCGCCCGCCTCAGTCGAATGCGCAACACATTGATCGGCGACAGCTTGGCTTGCCTCCAGCGCACTGACCGCACGCACAGACGCTGACTGCAGCGAGTCGACCATTGCCTGTATTTCACCGGTCGACGATTGGGTACGCCCTGCCAGGGTTCTAACCTCATCGGCCACAACCGCAAAACCCCGCCCTTGCTCCCCGGCCCTTGCGGCTTCAATAGCTGCATTCAAGGCCAGCAAATTTGTTTGATCTGCAATACTGCTAATAACATCAACAATTTCACCAATTTGCTCACTGTCCTTTGCCAGTGTGCGCACCACTTGTGCAGACGTCTCTACTTGTGAAACCAAGTCTCGAATTTTTGCTTGAGTGGACTTAACATTCTCCTCCCCCGCGTCAACATTCGATTTGGCATTCTCGGTGCTGGTTGCCGTGAGTGCAGCATTGCGAGCCACTTCCTGCACGGTGGCAGACATCTCGTGCATAGAGGTCGCCACCAACTCCACCTCTCGGCTCAAGTTGTCCATTTCATCTGCACTACTACGTGTTATGTCCTGTGTCGACTGGGCGGAATCGCTAACGTTATCGGCAACCTGTTTTAAGCGCCACAGAATCGTTTCCTTTTGTGATTCATAAAAATGAATAATCGTTTTTATCTGGCCGAGCTCATTATCTGCTTGGCCATAAATTTTTCGCGCAAAGGGACTATCAAATTGAGAGAGGGTGCTGGCTGTCAGCGCTTTCCAGGGGCGAGCTATCCAAAAAGCCAGCAGTGCAGGCAAGCCAACTATCACAGGAAGCGCAAAAGCCAATGCATTGTTTGTTTGGATTAGATGCATGATGGATGCGACCATCAAATTACTAAGTAATACCGCAAGAAAAATTTGACGGCCCAATGTGAGTGAAGTGACTTTATCGACCAACTGAGCGATAAACGATGTTTTCCCCTGATAAAGGGCGTCCGCTCGATCAACCTCCTCCCGAGCAGGTTTACGCCTAACCGATTGATATCCTGCAACCCGCCCATTTGAAAACAAAGGGGTTACAAAGGCATCAACCCAGTAATAGTCACCGTTTTTGCAACGGTTTTTAACCATACCCAACCAACTGCCACCCTGCTTTAAAGTGGACCACATCTCTGCAAATGCCGCCTGCGGCATGTCTGGGTGGCGAATAATATTGTGGGCTTGGCCGGAAAGCTCATCCAGAGAATAACCACTGACACTTAAAAACTCGGAATTAACCGATGTGATAAGCCCTTTCAAATCGGTGGTTGAGACCAGACGCTGCTGCTCATCGTAACGGGTTTCGCGTGTGGTGACGGGCTTATTAACTCTCATGATCAACTCCATTGATATTCAAAATCTGACCGGTTAACTCAAGTAATTTTTCCATGTCAAAAGGCTTTTCTAGTACCGTTAACGCGCCTGCGGTTTTCATTTTTTCAATGTTATCTACACTCGCGTAACCCGAGATGCCAACAATTGGAATGTGGTTAAGTGCTTCTTTGCGACGAATGAATCGGCAAACCGCATCGCCCCGAATGCCGGGCATCATAATGTCAAGAAATATCAGGTCGGGCACAGACTCCTGAGCCAAGGCACCCGCCTCAAAACCATCACAGGCGTGGTAAATGGCCATCTCGCCAAAATGCCTGCGCAGGTGTGCCTCCAATAGACCGGCAACGGCTACATCATCATCAACAATTAAGACCGTAGGTTCTTTTTCGCTGTGATCCGGCGCCGCGCCCAGCTGGCTATTGGCAAGACGTTTAACTTCGCTAAGTAAGAAACGCCGGTGCCCTCCGGGAGTTACTCTCGCCTCTAATACTCCCGATTTCGCCCAAGAACGAACGGTGATGGGTGACACATGGAAAAACTCCGCAACCTCGGAAGGACGAAGCCAGCAATCAGTATCTGCTTCTTTGTTGGTGTCATCTGTCGCCACTGCCAAAACCTCAAATTCGACATAATCGATATAAACGAACGAAACGATATATAAAGTAGTATCGAAGGTCAAACAAAAAGTGCTAAAGTGAGTGTTTTTTAGCCTTTGCGGATAAAAAGAACACTCAATCCACCCCAAGCATTCACAGGATATATAACTGCCATGAGCGGCATTGACAGTAGTGATAATCAACATTTGGCAAACATAGAAAGGATCAATGAGAGCTTTTCCATTGGTACTTGGCATTTGTGCATGCTCACCGACAAACTTGACTGGAGTGCGATCACCAAAAGAATTCATGACGTTGACAGTGAATATCAGCCCCAGCTAGACACGGCTCTGAATTTTTATTCGGACCACGAGCCCGGCAAGCACGCCATTACCGAGGCATTAAAAAAAGGGATCGCGGAGGGCTGCCCCTGGGACCTCGAATGCCGCTTGGTTACCGCAAAGGGCCGCCAGGTTTGGGTGAGAGCTATTGGCCGTGCGATCAGAGATGACACTGGCAAGACTGTGGCACTTGAGGGGGCCATTCAGGATATAACCACAATCAAGCTCGACAAAGAAAAAGCCTCGACGGCCCAACTGGAACTAGAACATCAAATCTACGCATTGAACCATCACGCAATTGTGAGCATTGGCGATCTGACCGGGAATATTCTCTATGCCAATGACAAGTTCTGTTCGATTTCAGGCTACTCGGCGGAGGAACTACAAGACAACAACCATAGGCTCGTTAATTCGACAATCCACGACCGCGCCTTTTGGCAGACATTCTGGAGCACCATCAGTTCGGGCCAGGTTTTTAGAGGCGAAATTTGCAACCGAAGCAAAAACGGCGAGCTCTACTGGGTGGACTCTACCGTTGTCCCCCATGTTGATGAAAGCGGCAACATCGATCGCTACATTGCCATTCGCACAGACATCACCGCAAAAAAAATGGCCGAAGAGAAAAGCCTGGAATTGCAAAAAAGCGTTAATTTGATGCAAAAAATGGAAACTCTGGGGAAGTTTGTAGGGGGAATTGCGCACGACTTCAATAATATTTTAGCCGTAACTATTGGCTACGCCCAACTACTGCGTCTCGACATTGATGCAGGCCAAAATGAAACCGCCAAATTTAATATACAACAGGTAGAGTCCTCGGGTCATCGCGCCAAAGACCTGGTTAAAAAGCTGCTCGCCTTTACCCGAGGGAGCACCGAAGATTCTTCGCGTTTTTCAGTGAGTGACTACGTCGGCCATTTTTTCCTGGAAACTATTCGTCCCATGGTGCCAAGCTCTATCGACATCCACATTAAGACGTCTGACAGCCCATTGAATATACACTTCAACAAATCAAGCATGAGCCAGATACTCATGAATTTGTGTGTCAATTCCCGTGACGCACTGACTAGTGGCGGAACAATACGCATAGAAGCAGAACCCATTGAAATTAACAGTGGTCGCTGCGCCTCCTGTTTTCAGGAATTCTCTGGTAACTTTGCAAAGATACGCGTGCAGGACGACGGTAACGGCATTGCCCAGGAAATTATCACCAAAATCTTTGATCCTTTTTTCAGCACCAAAGACGCCGCCAGTGGAAGCGGCATGGGGCTATCGGTGACTCACGGCCTGGTACATGGGTCAGGCGGCCATATTCTTCTCAACTCCAGCCCTAAAAACACCTGTGTTGATATTTTGATTCCGCTCGACGATTCGGAGCCCACACTCATATTAGACGAGACCTTGTTTGATAACGAGAGCGCGCGCAGCCTGACCTTTGCCATCGTAGATGATGAGGAGGCCATTGGCCAAATGCTCAAAGCCATGCTGCAACAAAATGGCGTAAAGGTGATGCTGTATTCAGATAGCCGAACACTTCTGGAGGATATTCAATCAGGCCAAATTACCTGCGATTTATTGCTAAGCGATTTAACGATGCCACACGTTGGCGGCCGCGAATTATGCGAGGCTAGCCGCCTGCAAGCTGGAATTGGCGGCGTGGTTGCAATGTCAGGTTATAGCGAAGACATCAATGAGAACAACTATCAAGCGCACGGGTTTGACGCTTATCTCTCCAAACCCCTTAATCTTTCAGATATCAAAGCCTTAATCGCTCAAACCCTTATTGATAAGGACGCAACACCTTAGGGGTCACTAGAACAGCTCGACAGTATCCGTGCCAGCCCCATCATTCACATCTTGATCGGGCTGAGTATTCAGAACCTCTAGAGCGGCACTGAGCTGTTTCACCGACACTTCTATTCGGTTCACTATGTCGTCTGTTGACAGCTCGCCCTGTTTTTCTGCCATAAGGTTCGAAACAATATCTTTCAGGTAACTTTCCTGCTCCAGGGAAAGGCTCAAGACATGAAAGCTCATACCGATTTCCATAGAGAATTTTTCCGCCATCTCCAGTCTGTTTTGCTCCGCATCTTTGATCGATACCGCCGCCTCCCGAGAAAGATCACTCAAATCACTGACAACGGATTTGAGCACCCTGTTTTGCAGTATGCTGGTATAACGTGACTCCATACATTCAATAAGCACCGCAACATAGTCTCGTATCCGACCTCGGTCCACCTCACTATCAGGCAGGTTTTTTACCAGAAAGGAGATTCGCTGATCATTAACCATGAGGCGGGGACCAAACTCATATAACCTGCCATTATCTTTTAACAGGTCAAAAACGTTTAATTCAATAGGGCTGCATACTCGCTCTTTCAAATCAAAGCTATGAACGACACTTTTGTCGCGAAAAACAATGGAGCAATTCAAACCGCGGGCAGACATAAATCCAAATAGCGCCTCGGCAATAGCCGGCTCTTCACTTCGCAGCGCAATGTCTTTCATAAATTGAATAATGTCGCCGTATTCCGAGGTTTCCCTCATCGACTGAATGACCATCGCCTCGGTGTCAGCTATTTTTTGAAGCTGCTCTTTACGTGTTTGGTGCAGCACCGTGTATCGACTGACCTTGGTCAAAAATTCCACGACCGGTACGGGCTTGGCAACAAAAGCGACTCCGCCGGATTCGTAAGCCCTAATATGGTTTTCTTGGCTGTCGTCTCCAGAAATGAAGATGATGCTAAATAAGGTGTCGTCATATCGCTGGCGTATGGTGTTGGCAATGTTAAAGCCATTTCCAGACCGAAGATTGACATCCAGAATCAATATCTCTGGCAGCTCTTTTTCTATAAGTGCCAGTGCCCCCTCCTCACCATCAGTCAAGTAAAACTCATAGTGCTCCGAGAATATTTCAGTCATCAAGCGCCCGAAGGCCTCATCGTCCTCTACCACGAGCAGCTTGATTCGAGCGGGGCGCTGGGACTCAAAGTGCGGATTGTTGTTTGTATCAGTAGAAGAATTGAGTTCCTCTACCGACACGGGTTCGCCATAGAAGTATCCCTGCCCCCAATCTACACCGTGCTCTTTAAACCAGCGCTCTTCTTCTTTATTTTCTATACCAACCGCGGTCACCGACAGCCCTAACTTTCGTGAAATGGAGATGTAGGCCCTGATACTTTTCCTACAGCTTTCTGAATCAAGTATGTTGCATATTAGCGCTCGCCCCAACTTGATCTCATCAATTGGCAGTTTCTCCAGGTACTCGAAATCAAGCTGTTTTTCAGACGTGACTTCTAAAGCCAGCCCAACCCCCATCATTCTCAGGACGCTAAGATTATCAACCAACAAATCCGTTACGGACTCTCCCTCCTCAAACACAACATCAACGGCCAACTGACTCGCCGGCATTGAGGCCTGTTTAATCTTCGAAATCAGAAAACTGCCGGACTGCTCATCATTCAAGACACTGGCGCTGACATTGATCGATATTTTATATTCCAATCCTTGCCGCTGTAGCTGCTCCCAATGCTCCACGACCTGCGCTAGAACCACCTCCGTTAATTCCGGCAAGAGGCCCATTTTGTTAATTGCAGGCAGCAATAAGTCTATGGACAGAATCTCACTTTCTGCTCGCCTTAAACGTAACAAAGCCTCTAGACCCGCAGGCTCCCTCTTTTCACAGAGACTGACCTTTCGCTGGAAGACAAGAAAAAATTGATTGTCCCTGAAAAAATTGTCGCCAACGACATCGGCAAGCTTTTCCTGAATTAACAATTGAGGGTTCATTATAGTGAGAGCCTATTAATGCGGCGATGTTTGTTCGCACGGTCCTTATAGTGAGGTCGAGGGGGAGCGACACTGCTGTTCAACTAAGTATATCCGATACTCGAAGATTATCCATATGCCTCGCAGACCACTCAGAGAGCATCTGAAGCAAGGTTTTCATTATATTGACTCAGCACCAAGTTCCTTGTATCAGCCAAGCTAAAAGGCTTTTGCAAGGTGTGCTGGAACTTGTCAGACTCGGGCAGATAGAGGTCTCCGGTGACAAGTATCTTACACACCCGCTCATCAATTAATGAGGCCACTTTATCGCCAGTGGTATCTGTCAATCGGTAGTCGATAAATATCATATCAGGAGGAACACGCCGACATAAGTCAACGGCCTCATTCACGTCCGTAAACGTCGTGACTACAATATCGTCCCCACTCACAAACGCTTCAAATATGTTGCAAAGGTCTGGCTCATCGTCCAGATAATAGACCTTAATTGGCATAATAGACTTACTCCGCCCTGGGTAATTCCACAACAAAACAGGTATTGGGCGATTCAGGTTCATAGTAGACCCGGCCACCGTGCTCACCCGCCAGATCAGCAATGATTGACAGGCCTAAACCTGTTCCACCCTCAACACCTTTGGTGGTATAAAATGGCTCAAAGATACTCGATACAATATCGGAGGGCAGCCCACCACCCGAGTCAATCACTTTGATGTCCAAACTCTCTTGACGATCTATCAAATCGATTTTAATCCACCTATCATCACTGCCTTCGACTGCATCAATTGCGTTATTGATAAGGTTAAGTATCACCTGTTCAATCTCAATTTCGTTACACACCACTTTCCCGGACGAATGACTTTCGAATACTATGGGAATCAACTGCGTTTTCGCCCTTGGCGTTGCCAGAGAAATCGCTTCGTTGACAATTCCCTTTAGCGAGATGAGTTTCCGCTCGCTCGTTCCGCTATCACGGGAAAATTTCTTCAGGTTTTTCATGATATGCGAAATTCGATCACAGGACTTTAAGATGGCATTCAACCCGTCACCCACTTTATCGGGCTGATCCGCATGCAGTAATGTTAGCTCGGCATAGCCAGAAATAATGCTGAGAGGGTTGTTAATTTCGTGGGCCATGCTGGCTGCCAATTCACCTAAAGACCTGAGTTTTGCATTGTGGAAACTTCTCTGCCGTTCAACGTCACACTGAAGTTCCGCTTCTTTTCTTGCATTGATATCTTGAATGGTTCCAGAGAGAGAAACCACCTCTCCCGATTTATAGTTGGGGCTGCCGGTTGTGTACACCCAGAGGACATTGCCCTTCGCCGTTTGCGCCTTCAATTCCAGACTATAGGATTCACCCTTTACAATCGCATTTTCAACCGCATGCTCAATAATCTTTTGATGTTCGGGTATAAACAAAGACAAGCCTTCTGGCAACATGGGGCTTGTTCCTTCCTGTTTCTTTACCTCTAATATTTTGAAAGTTTCGTCGGTCCATGATAGCTCTCCCGATGCGACATCAAGCTCCCAGCCGCCCACTTTGGCGATAGCGCTTGTCTCATTAAGTACGTCTGCCGTTTTTAGCAGGCTTTCCTTCGTTTCGACACTATCAGTAATGTCATTTCGAACCGCGATATAACCGGATATTTTCTCCGTATGATCGGTAATCGACGTAATTATCGTGTGGACATAATAATGCTCACCGTTTTTGGCTCGGTTTTTAATTGTGCCCTTCCAAACCCCTCCTGATGATATGGTTCTCCAAATGTCCTGAAAGAACGCCTTGGGGTGATGGCCCGAATTAACCAGGCGGTGACTATTTCCGATAAGCTCTTCTCTGGAATAACCACTAATTTCACAGAATTGTTCATTGGCCTCAATAATGACGCCCCGAGTATCCGTCTCTACCAAAATTGATGCTTTTTGCAGCGCCCGCTCAATCGCCTGTAGTCGATTGCCAACATTCATTTCCTCTGAAACGTTGCGGGCGGTGGCGTAGAAATGTCCATCCTCATGAAATGATGCAAACCAGGAAAGTGTTAAGTAGTGACCCGCTCGATGTCGACATTTAGCAATGAAGTTGGTCGCGCGCCCTCCCTCTGCCAGCAGCTTTATGACTTCTTGCGTTCGCCCTGCATCCTCAGGGTGAATAAGGTCTAAGAGTGCGGTGGCCAGTATCTCACTTTTAGAATAACCCAGCACTTCACCGACGGTATCGTTTACATGCCTGCAAAACCCATCGCGGCTGCCGATAAAACACATGTCTGTGGAGAAGTTGAAGAAGTTTTTAAAGAAGTGGTTATTGCTCGGTATTTCCATATTTTAATACTGTCCAAGCTCACGGTTTTGGCGCACACGACAAACCAAGCTTGTATTTGACCTGGCTGAAATCATGTACGAAGCGCCTGCGATCAAATAACTCTAGTTAAGTCGCCAAGGCAGGCGAAAGCCTCCCCCCATCTGCACTTATAATTGACCAACAAATAATCATATAAGACATAAGACGTAACTATACACACTTTCTTTCAATTGCGCCCGTAAGAACCGACCTTCGGCTAACCAGACAGGGAGCAGCTTGCCCTTAAATACGTAAGAGATCTCAGGATGGGGAGCAGAAAACCTTTCTATACGGGCTTTGTAATGATGGTGCTTTAAGGGGATTGGATAGTGCTTTAAAGGGATTGGATAGTGCTTTAAGAGGTTTGGTAGGACCAGGCGGATTCGAACCGCCGACCTCTACCATGTCAAGGTAGCGCTCTAACCAACTGAGCTATGGTCCTAAAGTCAGAGAGAGATCTCTGAAGGCCGCGAACTTTAACAGCATAAAAGAGCGCTATCAAGTATTCGGGGCCAAAAAAGTGGCCCCGGCGGTCCTTTTCAGGCGCAAAACAGCGTACAATGCCGCCTCGTTTTCCCAATAAAGAACCACCCATGAAAGTAGCCGTGACAGGGGCCAATGGATTTGTCGGTCTGGCCTTATGCCAGCACCTCAAAACCCAAGGAGTCGATTTTCTACCTCTGACTCGAGACCCTCAAATCATCGCTGAAATTATGAGTGATTCTTTGAGTGAGTCGAGCGATGAACGCGCCTGCAAAACGGCACTGTCTGGCTGCGATACCTTGGTTCACCTGGCGGCATTAACCCACCAACCGAGCACCTCACCTTTTGCCAATCTGGATAAATTCAGGCAAATCAATGTCGACTTTAGCCGAAAGCTGGCACTGGCTGCGGCAAAAGCCGGTGTTCGGCGGATTGTTTTCATGAGCAGCATCAAGGTCTATGGCGACCCTGCAAATGGATGGATCACCCAGGATACTGAAACGACTCCAAACGATGCCTATGGACAAACCAAACTCGAAGCCGAACACGCGCTCAGCGACATTTGTCAGGAGACGGGCATGGAACTGGTCATTATTCGACCGCCCCTGATATTTGCTCCGCACGCAAAGGGCAACCTTGCCTCATTACTGAGAGCCGTTCGCAGCCAACTGCCATTGCCGCTGGCCAATGTTCACAACAGACGGGATCTTCTGAGCCTGCCCAATCTGTGCGATCTGATTTTCAAATGCCTTAGCCACCCCAATGCCACCGGTCAACCCTGGCTTGCCTGCGATGGCACTCCAATCTCCAGCGCCGATATCATTCGAACCCTGGCTCACACACATCAACTGAAAGCCCGTTTGATCCCTGCTCCGCAAAGTTGGTTAAGGTGGGGCGCTGCATTGATGAGTCGTCAGCAACAGCTGCAAAAATTAACCGGTGACCTGCAGATTGATAGTCGCAGAACCCAAGACGCATTAGAATGGCAACCTCAATCTATTCAAGCGCTCTACATGAACCCGGGTCGCTAATGCCATGATGCCTTTTGACCTGCAATCACTCTCACTCATCATTTTGTTTTTTGTCTGCAGTCTCATGCTGACTGGCCTCGTGAGACGCTGGGCCATGCGTTTTCAGGTTATTGATGTGCCCAACCAGAGAAGCATGCACAAAATGCCAGTGCCTCGTGGTGGAGGTTTATCATTTGTTATTTTGACCGCTGTTTGTTTTGCCGTACTCGCATGGACTAATGTGCTGCCCGGCAGAATGTGTTTAGCGCTGAGCATTCCTCCGCTCGCGGTCGGTTTTATCGGCCTGTTTGACGACTTCAGCCATACTTCCAGACGGCTGCGCCTGGCCGTGCAACTATTTAGCGCCACAATCGGCATCTGGCTCATTGGCGGCCTGCCCACCCTGTTACTCCCCACCTTTACCTGGCAGCCTTCACTGTTATGGCTGCCACTAGCCGCTATCAGTTTGGTTTGGCTGACTAATCTCTATAACTTTATGGATGGCATCAATGGCATCGCGGCACTAGAGGCCATCACGGTATTAGGGGGAGCGGCCTATTTAACATCGAACCAGAGCTCATCCGAATGGAGCTTTGCCCTTTTGATCATCGCTGCGATTGTGGCAGGGTTTGTTCCTTGGAACTTTCCCCGTGCAAAAATTTTTATGGGTGATTGTGGCAGCGGGTTTCTGGGCTGCCTGATTGGCCTGCTGGTTATAGCAACCACAGTGGAACAACTTTTATCGCTGTGGAGCTGGATGATTTTACTGGGTGTCTTTTTGGTTGATGCCACCTGGACGCTGCTTCGCAGAATGTCTTCTGGCCAAGCCTGGAATGAACCCCATCGGAGTCATGCCTATCAAATTATTAGCCAGAAAATAAACCACCACGCTTATGTCACGCTCGGAATCATGGCCATCAACCTTGTCTGGCTGCTTCCTCTGGCAAAACTGGCGCAATATTCCTCCTTCGGGCTTTATTGGGTGATTCTGGCGTACACCCCGCTCGTCCTAATATGTGTTTGGACCAAGGCCGGATCGCTCGAGATAAAGAACATTAATGCCGAGCTTAAAGAAACCGCTCGCCAAGTTAATCAATGAACAGCATTAACAACGTGATTAAGCCCCCAATACAGCAGATAAAACGCTGCAAAATAAAGCCAATTTGCTATACTTCTGCGCACAAATCAGTGGCAACAAACACGGGCTGGAGCCCGGCGGCAAACAAACGGATGAAGGTCACCCTATGATTTCATATTTGCTTGAGGCACCCCGGCCAATAAAGCGTATTATTTCTCTTTGTTACGATGTTATCGCAATTCCTATTTCTTTTTTGCTTGCCTATTGTTTGAGGCTGGGCACTTTCGATTTGCCGCTGACACAAGAGGCGCTGTGGTCGGTGCTGGCCACCATGACGATTTCAATTCTGGTGTTTATCCGTATTGGGCTCTATCGCGCGGTGTTGCGCCTGATGGCTCACCAGGCCATCAGCATCGTAATGGTCGGCGTGGTGATTTCCAGCATTGCCCTGATCGCCAGTGCCTTTTACTTCCGCACAAACATACCCCGTTCGGTGCCCTTAATTTACCTGTTTACCTCTTTGTTTTTTATTGGGCTCCCCCGCGCACTGATCCGAAACATCGTTAACATCATGTATATGCCAGGCCACCAGAAGGTCTTGATTTATGGTGCCCAAAGACACGCCTGTCAATTGGCCAGTTCCCTTCAGCAAAGCGGTCAGTACTCGGCGGTTGCCTTTATCGATAATGATGACAAGTTGCACGGCACCTTTATCAAAGGTTTGCCCGTCTATGGGCAACATGAAATCGTGAACCTGATCAAAGAACATGACATACAGGTGATTTTGTTAGCACAGGACCGCCCCAGTCAGGCACAGAGGGTTGCGGTTATTCGCCACCTCGAGCAATTCCCAGTCAAAGTGCAAACGATTCCTCCCATCGAAGATTTGATCACAGGGCGCGCCCAGATCGAAGAATTGCGGGAAATCTCTATCGAAGACCTGCTCGGTCGGGAGTCGGTAATACCCGTGCCCAATCTCATGCAGTCCAATATCAACAATAAAACCGTTTTTGTGACCGGTGCGGGCGGCTCAATTGGCTCGGAGTTATGCCGGCAGATCATCAAACAGCAGCCTGCAAAATTAGTCCTGCTGGAGTCGAATGAATTCAATCTCTATAAAATCGAAGGTGAATTGGAGACAATTGCTGACGAGCAGGGCATGCCCTGCACCCTGACCCCCATTTTGGGCAGCACGCTGGACAGCATGCTGCTAAAAAGCCTGCTGGCAACCCACAAGGTCGACACTGTTTACCACACAGCCGCCTACAAACATGTGCCAATGGTTGAGAGAAACATCATTCCCGCGGTCAGAAATAATATTCTGGCCACCCAATCGGTGGCTGAATTTGCGGCAGAAGCGGGGGTTGAAACCTTTGTGCTCATTTCCACCGATAAGGCCGTGCGCCCCACCAATATCATGGGTGCCACCAAACGACTGGCGGAGATGGTTATTCAATCCCACGCCCAGCACTACCCTAACACCAAGTTTTCGATTGTGCGTTTTGGCAATGTTCTGGGTTCTTCTGGCTCGGTAGTGCCACTGTTCAAACAACAAATTCAACAAGGTGGACCGGTAACGGTTACCCACCCCGAAGTAACGCGTTATTTCATGACCGCCAGTGAAGCCGCACAACTGGTTATTCAAGCGGGCGCCATGGAGGGAAGCGGAAGTGTCTTTGTGCTGGAAATGGGCAAACCGGTTAAAATATTTGACCTGGCCCAAGAGATGATTCGCCTTTCAGGCCTGCAGCTTCACTGCGAAAATACGCCCCATGGTGATATCGCCATCGAATTCACCGGCTTGCGCCCGGGCGAGAAACTCTATGAAGAGCTGCTGATTGGTGACAACTGCCTCGGCACGCAGCACCCTCGTATTATGAAAGCCCAGGAAAATACCAGTGATATCAACGCGATCAGGCCCATATTGGTGTCTTTGGAAAAAGCTTGCCTGGCGCTCAATCAGTCACAGGCGCTGAATATTATTGCCACCGCGCCCGTAGACTACTGTGCCGATGAACCCGTGCCCATTGAAGAAACAGCTGAAATACTGACCCTTATTAGCGGCTGACGTGCAGCGACGGAATGCCCTTTCCGTCGCCACATTCCCGGCGACAAGCTGCTTGAATTAAGGTAGAATCCGGCGGGTCAAACAGCCAAAACAACTCCTCTACAACCAACAGGAACTTGTCCTTCTTTGAGTCGTACACACAACATTCACGCCCTCGATTTCATCCGGGTCAATGTCTCCGCCGATTTCCGTCTCGAAGCCGCGCAAAACCGCCTGGGTATTTTCTGGTGGTTCATGGAGCCGCTGATGATGATGGCTATTTTTTATACCGTTTTTGGTTTGATACTGGAAAGAGGTGGTGAAGGTTTTGTTTATTACTTGCTGGTGGGCATTAGTAGCTGGTTGTGGTTTGCCGCGACCGTTACCCGCACCATGCACTCGATCACCCGCTCTGCACGCCTGATCCAGCAAATTTATATTCCCAAATATTTGCTCCCCTGTGTTGCCGTGTGTGTTGAGTGCCTGAAATCCTTCATTGTGTTTGGATTGCTGCTGCTGCTTCTGGCCGGCCTCAATGGCATTACTTTCAGCTGGTTTTATCTTCCGGTGATCTTTATCACCCAGTTACTGTTTTCGGCGGCCTGCGGTGTGGTGATGGCGGCTCTGGTTCCCTTTGTTAATGACTTAAAGTTTGTGGTGCAGCTCGGTTTGCGCGCCCTGATGTTTTTGTCCGGTGTGTTTTTCCTGATTGACGACAGAATTCCCGAGCCCTATGCCAGCTATTTAATGCTAAACCCCATGGCCAATATCATTACGGAGTTTCGAAGTGTGTTAGTGGATGACACGGCGCCCACCTGGACCACGATAGCCTCCATTAACGGACTCTCCATCGCGCTTCTTGTTATAGGTTTTGCCTTGATTAAACACTTTGATCGCCGCTACCCCAGGGTGCTGCTGTAATGTCTCGGGGTGATATTGCCATCAGTCTCGATTCCGTTTCGGTTGAATACCAGAAGGTTGGCTCCTGGCTGACCCAAAAAGCCGTTCGATATACAGCACTGAAGAACATTAGCTTTGATCTGCACCAAGGTGAGTCTCTGGCGGTGATTGGCCGCAATGGCGCAGGGAAAAGCTCCCTGCTGAAACTCCTGGCCGGCGTAATTTTACCCGATACAGGCCACCTCAAAAATGACGGCTACAGCACTGCCCTCATGGCCTTGAACGTGGGTTTGATGCCAGAGCTCAGCGGACTGGATAATATTTTTATTATCGGCACACTGATGGGTTATCGACGCAAAGCTGTGGCCAGCCACGTTGATGAAATTATTGCCTTTGCCGAGCTTGAACCCTTCATTAACAATTCGGTGAAAACCTATTCGGCCGGCATGAAAAGCCGCCTGGGTTTTGCGGTTGCATCGATCATGCAGGCCGATGTTCTACTGATTGACGAAGTGCTGTCGGTGGGCGATCGGGTTTTTCAGAAGAAGAGCGCCGAAGTCATTCGCCAACGCCTGCAGAGTGAGCAAACCGTTGTATTGGTTTCTCACAGCGAACAGGCGATTCGCAAATATTGTACCCATGCCCTCTGGATTGAAGACGGCGAAGTAAAAATGCACGACGAGGTTGGCGTGGTGATGGACGCCTATGAAAAATCATGAAATCACTTTTATTGATTGGCTTTCCCCGGGGGTTCACCTCTCAGGCTTATGACATTTCAAAAGGCATGCTGCCCTTTTTGAAGGAATCTGGCATTGCCGCGGGCGAAGTGTTAAATCACACACGCAATGACGCCATTGACAGGGAATATCCATTTTACCTCAACAGCACCTCAGCAAAATTTGAAGAGGCCTACCAATACTGCAGCCGAATTCTGGATCAATATACCGAAGGTTATCTGATTAAAGAGGTGATTCAACCGCACATTGTATTGCGTTACCTCTATGAGAACCCGGATGCCTATCATGTTGTTTTTGTAAACCGGCCTATGGCCCACATTCAGTTTTCACTGGACCGTAAGGGGTGGGGATTCGCCGGCGACCCTGAAACCTTGTTTCCCGCATTCAATTGTTTTCCCTCGATCGATGTATCAAAGGCTTATTATGATGCAGATTATTTTCATAGCTTTCTGAAGTCGATCTACCCCAACGCGGTCCCGCACAACTACCTCACCCCCCTATTCATTGAGCTGCGTGAAAAGTTTTTGGCCGACTTCAATGATAACCGCTGGATTAATACCTACAGAGGCATCAAAAATTTACGGCTGTTTAAAACCAAAAACCTGTCCAATACCAACGCCAACGAACCCCTGGGCTGGACAACGGCCAAACAGGCCAAGGTCACCTTTGATGTGCCCGAAGGAACTCCCGCGTTCTCTCGCGTGCATCTAAAAACCTTTTTATCTCGCTGCTTTAGTGACAGCTCCTTAAGGGTGACCTACACCGTAGAAGGCGCACAGTTGACCCATGTCTACAGTGAGGCTCGAGAAGAAACCCCCATCGAAATTCCTCTTGGGAAAAACATTGAAAGCCCTTGTACGTTGACACTGATTATCGACAACGACAAAGTAATTTCCCCCAAAGAACTCGGCTTGTCTGATGATGCAAGAACCCTGGGCATTGGCTTGAGTGCAATTGGCCTGTTTGACCGCAAAGAAATACGCCCTGAGGCAGCAGGTGCAGAGAAAACAGCACGCCGTCGCCCGGCTATAAAACATAAACTTAAAGGTTTGATTCACAAGGTGTCCCGGGTATTGCGGCCGTGAATACGGCGGCGGGGCCACTGAAGACTGGCGAACACACAAACAGCCGGTTGCGTTTGAGCCTCGTTTTTTTTGCGTTTTTTATTATTCCGCTTTATTGCCGATTTGATCTTTACCTGGCCGGATTATTTAGTCACGTTGACTACTTGTTCTGGGGCCTGTTATCAGATGTTTTCTGGTCGTGCCTGCTGAGCTTTTGCGTAATCCTGTCCGGCCGTGGGCGATGGATCTCAACAGGTCTAATCTATCCCGTTTGGGTCATGATTCATTTAGTTGACGTAGAAAACCTGCACGCTATTCGCCAACTGTCACATCACAGTAATGTGGTTTATTTACTGAGTGGTGAGTTTCTTGGCAATTCTGTCAAAGCCTTGAACCTGTCTAAAATAGTCATGACGGCTGGTCTAGTCACGGTGTCTCTAATTGCGCTTGTGAAGGGCCTGCGTCGCCAATACACAACTGGGGCCACCCTTGTTGCGAGCACAGCCGCTCTCTTGGCAGTCAGCGCCTATGGCCTGATTGTATTTTTGCCAAATCCAGACGCAAACTGGCAGGTTAGAAACTTCTTTGCCCACCATTTGGATGAGAT
>CAJWCA010000032.1 GCA_913020395.1 uncultured Cellvibrionales bacterium
TTGGCTGCGATCATGAGCACCGTATCTTCGCAATTGCTGGTGACTTCCAGCTCCCTGACCGAAGATGTTTACAAAACGTTTATCAACAAAGAGGCCAGCGAAAAGCAGTTGGTGTTGATGGGCAGGTTGTGTGTTGTTCTGGTGGCGCTGGTGGCCATTGCTATGGCGCACAACAGAGATAGCTCTATTTTGAACATTGTAGCCAATGCCTGGGCCGGTTTTGGTGCCGCTTTTGGGCCCTTGATTGTATTGGGGCTTTACTGGAAGAGAATGACTTTTGCCGGTGCACTGGCCGGTATTGTGGTGGGCGCTTCAACGGTATTGGTGTGGATTTATTCTCCGTTGACCATCGGCGGCAATGCCTTGAGCAGTGTTGTGTATGAAATTGTGCCCGGCGTGCTGTTCAGCACAATTGCGATTATCGCTGTTAGCCTGGCGGGAAAAGAGCCGTCACAGTCTATGCAGGCCCTGTTTGACAGAATGCTTGGAAAGGTCAGGGAGCAGGCTTAGTGCCTGCTTTTTTGCCCTTATAGTCAAATCACTGTAAAAACAGCATTTTATAGCACTATTCACCTTATAATTGCGCCTTGCTCCAAAGTAGTGGCTGCACTTGAGGATTCGTGCGGTATTTTATACTTCAAATATTGCTCTTTTCGAAAGCACATACGGTAGCGAATCTCTTAATATTCCCTCCATTAGCCGACTGAAATTTCGACAATGGAACCGTGACATGCACCTACCTGCCCATATTGATACGACCCATCCGCTTCGCAGGCGAATTCGCGAGCACTATCGTGCCGACGAGGCGCTTGTCATTAATTCCCTATGGCCTGTGGCGGAGTTAAATGAGACCTCACGGGCAAGGGTGGACGCCAAAGCGGTTGATTTGGCTGGGCAAGTGCGTAGAGCTGCACACAATGGCGGCAGCATTCAAAACCTGTTAAACGAATATGCGCTCTCAACCAATGAGGGCATTGTGTTGATGTGCCTGGCCGAGGCCCTGTTGCGCGTGCCCGATAAAACCACGGCCGACCGATTGATTCGCGATAAGTTGATGGGTGGGGACTGGTCATCTCACCTCGGTGGCAGTGACTCCCTGTTTGTGAACGCCTCGTCCTGGGGTTTGTTGTTATCTGGGCGCGTGGTGAGTTTTAACCAGGGTGAACAAGAGCAAACGATTAACGGCCTTAAAAAAACCATCGGCCGCCTCGGTGAACCGCTGATTCGTCAGGCCATGCGTCAGGCGATGGGTGTGATGGGTTCACAGTTTGTGTTGGGTCGCACAATTGCGGAGGCGACCAAACGCGCGGCAAAGCAGGAGACCAAAGGTTTTCGTTACTCCTATGACATGTTGGGTGAAGCCGCGCGCACAATGGCTGATGCCGATGGTTATTATGAGTCATACAAAAATGCCATTGAACATCTTGGCCGCAGCAGCAGTGGCAAAGGCATTTACAATGGCGCGGGCATCTCTGTAAAACTCTCTGCGATTCATCCACGATACGAATTCATTCAAAGTGAGCGGGTGATGAGTGAGCTGGTTGCCAGATTAAAACGTCTGGCCCTGCTGGCAAAAAAATATGATCTGGGTTTTACCATTGATGCTGAGGAGGCCGATCGCCTGGACATCTCCCTCGACATTATTGAAGCGGTATTTTCCGACGCGGATCTGGATGGTTGGGAAGGTTTTGGCATTGTGGTGCAAGCCTACCAAAAGCGAGCCTTACCGGTACTGGAATGGGTGGCTGACCTGAGTCGTCGGGTAGGTCGGAAAATGATGCTGCGTTTGGTTAAGGGCGCCTATTGGGATACGGAAATTAAAATCGCCCAGGTTGATGGTCTGGACGGCTATCCGGTTTTTACCCGTAAAGCTTCTACGGATGTCTCCTACCAGGCCTGTGCCGGTTTACTCCTGGATAACCGCGACTGTATCTTTCCCCAGTTTGCTACACACAACGCCTACTCTGTCGCTTATATTCTAGAGCGGGCCGGCGAGACACTAAACGGTTTTGAGTTCCAGCGCCTGCATGGCATGGGCGAGGGGTTATATGACAACATTATTAAAGAAGAGAAAATTCCAGTGCGTATTTATGCGCCGGTTGGAGAGCACGAAAATCTGTTGGCGTATCTGGTGCGCCGACTTTTAGAGAACGGGGCAAATTCTTCTTTTGTGAACAGCATTGTTGATGAGTCTGTGCCACTGAGCACGCTGGTTGAAGATCCGGTCGCAAAAGTCAAAAGCTGGGCCGTCAAACACAACCCTCAAATTCCACTGCCTGTGAATCTTTATGGTGACAGCCGAGCAAACTCCAAAGGCGTGGACCTAACGGATATTCCCAGCGTAACACTCATGGCTAAAGGTGTTAAAACCTGGGTGGACCAGAATGTGAAACGTGAGCGTGAATGTCCTGCGGGGCAGGTGATGTCGATCAGCCCTACAGACAATAGGGACAGCCTGGGTTTTGTGCCCGCAAGCACGGTCGCGGATATGCCCACTAAACTGGAGCGGGCGAGTGTAGCCTTTCAGCAGTGGTCCCGCACGGATGTAGACGTGCGTGCAGAATGTTTGCGTCAATTGGGCGACAAGCTCGAAGAGCGCCGGGATGAATTGATTGCTCTGTGTACCAAAGAGGCGGGTAAGATTGCATTTGATGGAGTTGCGGAAGTGCGTGAGGCGGTCGACTTCTGTCGCTTTTATGCCAATGAAGGCCGCAAGGTCTGCGCCCCGCACCCCGAGTGGGCCTCGGATGGTCAACTGCAGTCTCGCGGTGTTGTGGTGTGCATTAGTCCTTGGAATTTCCCTCTGGCAATTTTCCTGGGGCAGGTGACCGCAGCGTTGGCGGCGGGCAACACCGTGTTGGCCAAACCGGCGGACTCCACGTGCCTCATTGCCTCGAGAGCGCTTGAATTAATGGCCGAGTGTGGTTTCCCCAGCGATGTGGTGCAGCTGGTTGTGGCGCCGGGCAGGCAGGTGGGTGAGCACCTGTTACCGGACCCTCGGGTGGCGGCTGTCATGTTCACCGGTTCAACCGAAATTGGTGCGTGGATTGGTCAAAAACTGGCAGAGCGCGCCGGCCCTAGAATTCCGTTGATTGCCGAAACCGGCGGTCAAAACTGCATGATTGTTGATTCAACCGCACTGCCAGAGCAAGTGGTGGACGATGTTATTTCTTCGGGGTTTCAAAGTGCCGGGCAACGTTGTTCGGCCCTGCGTGTGTTGTTTTTGCAGGAAGAAATTGCCGATGACGTGACCGCCATGATCAAGGGAGCGATGAATGAGTTAACCGTGGGTGACCCCGCTTTCCTGCGCACCGACATTGGCCCGGTGATTGATCAGAAGGCCCTGTCTGCGCTTGAATCTCACCTTGATTTCATGGCTGAAAACGGTCGTTTGTTACACCAGTGCGAATTACTTGAGGAATGTAAACACGGCACTTATTTTGCGCCGCGACTTTATGAAATTGACAACATAGGTGTGCTGGAAAAAGAAGTGTTTGGGCCCGTTGTGCATATCGTACGTTATCAGGCCGATAAACTGGATCAGGCGCTAGCCGACATTAACAGCACTGGTTTTGGTCTGACCTCGGGTGTTCATTCGCGCATTCATACCACCACTGAAAAAGTGGTGAAAACCATTAATGCCGGCAACATTTATGTTAACCGCAACACTATTGGTGCCGTGGTTGGCGTGCAACCTTTTGGTGGGCATGGTTTGTCGGGCACAGGCCCCAAGGCGGGCGGACCTTCTTATGTGTACCGATTGGCCGCACAGGCTCGCGTTGCGGGTCAGGCACCATCTGCGGAACAGCCAGACTTTAACTTCGCTAACTGTGCTGTACAAACTGTGAAAGCGTCGGGTACCAAAACATTACCCCTGGATCTTAAACAGCGTGTTGAGAAACTAAAGGCATTGATTGGTTTGTTATTGAAAAGCAATGATTTTGCATTGTCTGCGAAACTGAAAACACAGTTTGAGGTAATGGCATCAGAGGCCGAGAATTTTATGTCTGAAGCCAAGACTTTGCCCGGGCCAACGGGTGAACTTAATCAATTGTTGATCGAGGGCCGGGGGCAGCTGCTCTGTGTTCAGCAGGGAGCGGACACCATGGAAGACAGTATTCGCCAACTCTGTGCCGCACTCTTGTGTGGTAACCGTGTAATGCATATCAGTGATCAAAGTTTCGATATCAGTCCGTATCTAGAGCAGCTGGGTTTAGATGGTTTGTATCAACGCCTGCCGCTTGACGGTGAAAAACCCCTGGAAGCGTTGTTGCTTGACCCAGCGTTGAAAGGTGTAGTGGTAAGCGCGCCAGAATCGATGGTGCAATGGCTGGATCGAACGCTGGCAAGCCGAGAGGGCGCGCTAACACCGCTGATTGTTGAGTCCGCCGGCCCGTCTATGATGCACCGCTTTGTAATAGAGAAGGTGGTTTCTAATAATACAACGGCTTCCGGGGGCAATACGGCATTACTGACGATGAGTGACGCTTAAGGTTTAAGGTTGGCAGGCTTTAAATCGCTGCGTCCGCTAGAGAATATGGTGTACGCTAGTACACCCTATTGATGTCTACAGGCGAACATAGTGAATATGAATAAATCCGGTCAGCGTACAGCTTTACTCGCGGGCGCGACAGGCTTGGTGGGCAGCCATTGTCTTCGCCTGCTACTCAACAATCAAAACTATGACAAGGTAATCGCATTGACTCGGCGACCTTTGACTCTGTTGCATGAGAAGTTAGACAATCGTGTTATAGACTTCGATAATGCCGTGGACAATACCCTGGAGCTCAGTTGCGATGATGTATTTTGTTGTCTGGGGACCACCATTAAACAGGCCGGTAGTCGAGACAACTTTCGAAAAGTAGATTTTGATTATTGTTTGGATCTGGCAAAAATCGGGATTCGAGGCGGTGCTAAACATTTTCTATTGGTTTCCGCGATTGGAGCCAGCGCCAAGTCACCCATTTTTTATAGTCGTGTGAAAGGAGAGGTGGAGCAGGCGATAGAGGCCTTGGCTTATGAGCGATTTTGTATTTTTCAGCCATCGTTATTAGTAGGGGAGCGTAAGGATACTCGTCGAGCCGAAGCGATAGGGATTGAATGTGCGCTGAAACTCTCCTCATTGTTGGTGGGGCCTTTTGCGAACTACTCGGCAATCAAAGCTGATGATCTGGCAGCTGCAATGGTGTCTAGAGCCCTGCTTGACCCTGAAGACACGAAAGTGGCCACACAGCGCTTGAAGTATCGAAGAATTATGGCCTTGACAGATTCCTTCTAGAGCTCGTAAAAAGAGATGGCCAGAAGGACTTTCAGGCCTTGCTAGAAAAGCATAATAAAGATAGGTTTGTGACAATAATAAAACGTCTGTAGGCGGCAAGGAAGTCCAAATTATGCAAGAGCCCATCAATACCGGTAGCACAGAGGCCGAAGTGCCGGGTGTATTTGACCTCGGCACCTGGATTAATTGCTTTCTACCTTCCCTTATCGGCATTCTGATATTTTTGACGCCCCTCAATTATCAGGGTGAAACTACAATTCCCCTAGGTCTGATGTCCAATCTGTTGAGAGATGGTATTGGTGGTTATATGGGAGCTGTGACAACGTTTTTCTTTGTCACTGGCGCGCTTTTGACTCTTATTTTTAATTTAGGACCAAAGCCCGTCAAGCAATCCTTTCCGGCACTATTCCAGCTTTTTCAAACCACCCCAGTCTGGCTGATATTAAGGCTTATGGGTGGCATATTTGCGGTAATGACATTCCTTCAGTTGGGGCCCGAATGGATCATTGGTAAAAACACAGGCGTGACGGCCTACGTCGATGTGGCGGGCATTATTTTTTGTATCATCGGCTTGGGCTGTCTGTTGTTGCCATTTTTGACGGATTTTGGTTTCCTGGAATTTGTGGGCACTTTATTTCGAAAATTCTTCCATCGGATTTTTAACCTGCCCGGCCGAGCCACCATTGACACCTTAGCTTCCTGGGTCGGTTCTTCCAGTATTGCGATATTAGTAACCGCACGCCAATATGAAACCGGCTTCTACAGCGCGCGAGAAGCGGCGGTTATTACAACAAACTTCTCAGTAGTGTCGGTTCCGTTTGTTGTTCTAACTGCCCAGGTCGCGGGGATTTCAGACCTGTTTATTGAGCTCTACGGCAGTATGATCTTGATTGGTGTTATCTGTGCCTTGGTGACACCCAGGATGCCACCGTTGTCCCATTTTAAGGACGTCTATTATGAGCCGGTGGGTTGTCAGATTCGTGAAGAAGTGACCCAGGGACGATCGCAGTTAAGTTGGGCTTTGGAGCAAGCCTTAACACGTGCTTCTAGGGCTCCAGGACCCATAGCCGTATTAAAGGGAGGCCTGCGTTCAGCAGCTGATATCTTTTTAACCATGATGCCAGCTGCCATGACCTTCGAGTTCATTGCGCTTGTAACCTATCACCATACACCGATATTACAGGTGATGACCCTTCCTCTGGTTCCTTTGCTCGAGTTGCTGCAGATTCCAGAAGCCGCGGCCGCATCACCGGGTGTTATCATTGGATTAATGGATCAATTTGTACCAGCCATTATCGCAGGTACCATTGACAACAAAATCACCAGTTTTGTTCTCGCGGGTTTGTCGGTCACGCAGCTGATCTTCTTTGCAGAAACAGTGGTGCTGATTCTGCGCTCTAAGATACCCATTACTGTGCCGCAGTTACTTGCTATTTTTTGCATTCGTACTGCGATTGCCTTACCGATTCTGGCCGTTTTGGCTCATTACCTGGTTTAATGTTTGATTGTCCAGCGTTGCTTAAAGTTGATAGTCCAGTAGAGACCGAACACGCATTAACAATTCTTTTGAACTGTAGGGTTTACTGAGTATGTCTTTGCTAATAGAGTCGTCAGCTGCCGATAGGTGTCGATCATCAGTAAAACCACTTGCGAGTTGGATTTTCAGGTCTGGATATTTGTCTTGTGCTGCCGCGGCGAGTTGATAGCCGTCCATGTCTGGCATAATCACATCAGATAACAGCAAATCGATTCTGTTTTCTTTTAATAATTTCAATGCCTGCGCTCCACTCTCGGCGCTAATAACGCTGTAACCCTGCGCGCTTAATATTTCCGAAGTGAGCTTGCATAATTTTGGTTCGTCATCGACAACTAATATCGTTTCATGTCCTTTTAATGTAGCGTTTCCGTCAATTGCCTCCTCCGGTGGAAGGTCCGATTCGCCTTGGTAGCGAGGAAAGTAGAGCGAGAACTTACTGCCTTGCCCTAACTCAGAATATACCTTGATTGTGCCTCCTGAACGTTTAACAAACCCAAAGACTTGATACAATCCAAGACCTGTGCCGCCATCACCTTTTGTTGAAAAAAACGGGTCAAACACTTTTTCTCTGATGGTGGCGCTCATGCCAGTACCGGTATCAATAATATTCAAATTGACATATTCTCCGGGTTTCTCCAATCCAAGTGCAGCTGAATCAACGGCGTTGAAAGTTTGATTGCTGGTTTGAAGGGTGAGGCATGCATTTGATTCGTCATCGCTCATGGAGTGCATGGCGTTAATACACATGTTAATTATCGAATCAATTAACTCGCTTTTATTTATCCAGATAGGCCAAAGATTGTCCGCCAGGCTCAATTTAATGTCGACCCTCACCGTTAACACTTTCTGAAGCATATCTCGCTGGTCCAGAATCAAGCTATTTAAGTCTTGGCCAGAGTCCTCTGACTTGCTGGAGCGGGAGAAGGAGAGAAGTTTGTTGGTCAGTTTTACACCTCTTCTACCGGCGTCGTAGATATTGGTCAACGACTCCTGTAAGTCGGCTCTGTCTTTGGTTTTGCTGATCAAGAACTCAGAATAGCCGATGATGATTCCAAGCATGTTGTTGTAGTCGTGAGCGATTCCGCCCGTAAGCTTACCCAAGGCATCCATCTTCTGTGTGCGCCGCACTTGCTCTTCCATGTTAACGTGCTCAGTGACATCATCTAACCTGATGACTATCCCCTCAACTCCATTTGCGATCAAAGGATAAATGGTGAGATCTTCGTAATGGGTGGACCCGTTGTCCGGAAATGGGCGTCTAAGCTCGCTTTGTTGTTGGCCAGTCTCTATTGCGCGATCAATTTTATCCTGTTCAATTGACAGTCTTGGAAATGCCTGTGTCAGCGACATGCCCACAGTTGACTCTGTAGATAGACCTGTAGAGTGTTCTGCAGCGCGATTCCATTGAGTGATTTTACCTTCAAGATTCACACCAATTAATATTGAAGGCATTGAATCAATGATATTTCGTTTGTAATTTTTGAGTTGAAGTAATTGCTCGCTGGCCCGTTTGTGTTGTGCGATTTCTTCGTTCAATGATGCATTACTTTTCGCTAATTCTGTGGTTCTCTGCTTAACAGTATTTTCTAATATTGTTGGGCTGGGCAAGGATAGAAAGAACGGTAGCAGCCGCCATATCAACACCCCGGCAGCTATAGAGCTTATGGCGGTTATCGCTTTTGCAATTGCAGATATTCCGTAGATTGGTGTCCAGATCACCACAGCTGAAATGAGGTGAGAAATGCCGCAAGCCAGGAATATGACTGACCCCACCAGAATAAAAAATGAGGGGTAGGGCAGATCTTTTCGTTTTACGACAAAGACGATGACGGCGGCCGTAATTGAAAAGTATGCCAGTGCCGTCAATACGTCTGAGATTACTGAGGTCCACAATATATCGCTTTGCCAAAGGTAGCACATGCCATGTGGCATAAACTGATCAAATTCAAAGAATGAATTGGTCATTTGTATAATCCCTTTTTTGAAATGACTCTAAAACAGAAAATAAAGCCTGATGCTTGACGAATACAATTGTAAATTTGGATATTACAGTCAATACACATCTATTTAGAGTAGCTTAAAAACGCCAAGGGTTGATATACAGATCTGAACCGGTCTGGGCTAGAGGATTAGTTAGCCTGTGTAAATATACAGCAGTATTTGGCGTCTATGTTCCCTCTGCTTGAGTCTAGGTGTATAGAAGCGCCGTCAAAATGCATTAGGCAAAAACGAGGTCTCTAAGAGATAGCGCAATTTGTGGAAATACGACCAGCAAGACGGCTACCAGCGCGAGAATCAGCACAAAGGGAAATAACCCCCTCACTACATCCATGTAGGGTCGTTTAAACACGGCCACCGCAGTAAAGATATTACAGCCAAACGGCGGTGTAATTGCCCCGATCGCAACTTGCAGAGTGATGATGATGCCAATGAGTACTTTGTCCAGATTCAGGCGGTCTATTTCCGGTAAAAAGATGGGGACCAAAATCAAGATCACCACGATCGAGTCTACAAACATACACCCAACAAAAAAAGCGATGGATATTGCTAGCAGTAGTTGATATTCCGAGGCCACATCAAGACCAAAACTGGCCATGACTGCCTGGGGAATTTGGGCAAAGGATATGATCCAGGAAAACGCACTGCCTGCGGCCACCAGTACAAAAATGACGGCGGTGATCACACCCGTGGACTTGGCGATCTCAACAATGTCGCGGTGATCGAGCTCTTTAAAGACCAACATTTCCAAAATGAGTGCATACAATACACAGGTTGAAGCTGCTTCTGTCGGGCTGAAAACCCCCCCGTAGATGCCAATGATAATAATAAACGGAAACCCCAGTGGCCAAAGGGCCGCCTTGCTCGCCTGGAGTCTTTCACTGAAAGAGGCTCTGTCAACGGTGGGAATGTCGTGTTTAACCGAGAAAAAGACCGCGTAGAGCGAAAACAGCACCAGAATTAAAATGCCCGGTACAATGCCCGCAATAAAAAGTTCTGAAATAGAGGTTTGCGAAATGCCCCCATAGATAATCATGCCAATACTGGGCGGAATCAGCAGCGCGATACCGCTGGAGCTGATGATCAGTGACAGTATGAATGAGTCTTGATAGCCGTTGCGTATCATAATGGGGCGCAAGGGGGCACCAACGGCAACAACGGTCGCCTGAGTAGAGCCCGACACGGCGCCAAATAAGGTACAGGCGGTAGCGGTACTGACAGCCAGCCCACCTTTGTAGTGTTGAATAAATGACATCACCATGTCGATGAGTCGAGTGGCTGAGCGCCCCTGGGTCATGATGTTTGCGGCCAGAATGAACATGGGAACGGCTATCAGCGATGCGGGTTTGATGCCGGCGATCATGCGTTGAACGATAAAAAATGAATTGTCGAAGTCCGCGAATAATAGATAAAAACCGGCAAGTGATGCGGCGAGCAAGGGAATCACTATGGGAAATCCTAGCAGCAGCAGCACGACCATGGTGGTCAGCATTATCGAGGTTATATCCATCGTACTGCTCCTTTAAAGGTCCTGAACATCATCGTAGCCTTCCCCTTTGATCTGGCTGGCCAGATACATCTCCTTGTTGAGGAGATTGTTTATTCCCGCTGTAAAGTATTCCAGACCTGTTAAAAATAAACTCACCGGTATCCAGATATAGGTGAGGAAGACTGGAATCTGCATGGCGGGCAGTATTTTTCCTTTTGGCGCGATCCACGTAATGTATTCAAGGGACAAGTAGCTCAGAGAAAAAATGAAAGCAGAGGTAACAAAGGCGATGAATGTGGCGAGTATTTTTTTGTATGTGATTGGCAGGGCATCAAAGAGAGCGGTCATGCGAATGTGACTGGCGTGTCGAGCCGCGTAGCTAGTGCCTGCAAAGGTAATCAGAATAATCAGAACGCTGTTTAATTCTTCTGTAAAAAACAGGCTTTTGTTAAACACCACTCGACCAATGACATTAGACACATTGTTAAGTGCCATTGTCAGTACGCTGGCAATGAGAATGAAACCTTCTGTCTTATTCACTGCACCTATAAAGCGCTTGTAAGCGGAGTGCATACGCCCCGAGGATGAGCTGTTCATAAAAATTCCTTCATTACAGGAGGGTTAAAACCCGTAGTCTTCAGCGAAGTCTTTAAATTTACTGATTTCTGGCTGCGTCCAGATCTACTTTCAGCTGATTCAGAATGGCTTGCCCAGAAGGGCCTGTCATTTCTATAAATTTGGCTTCAACCTGTTTCGCATTTTTGCGAAAAGGTGCGCGCTCGGCGTCGCTCAGAGTGACAAATTTAATGCTGGGTTTAGCGTTTTTTATTTTTGCCCTGGATGCTTCGGTTAAGCCGTCTTGATAGTCTAAAATAAAATCCAGTGCAGTTTCCGAGGCCAATTGAATGAGTTGTTGCTCGGCTTTGGGCAAGCTGGCATAGAAATCCAGGTTAGCCATTATGGCTGTGGTGAAAATGTTGTGACCCACATCGGTGATGACCTCGGTCACTTCATATAGCTTGCCGCTTTCGATGTAGAACCAGGGGTTCTCCTGGCCCTGGATCATGTTGGTCTGTAAGGCGCCAAACACCTCCCCCCAGGGCAAAGGCGTGGGCACTGCGCCAAAGGCCTTGTAGGTTTCCACCAGCAGGGGAGAGGTCATGACTCGAATTTTTTGACCCTTAAGATCTTCCGGCGATCGAAACTCTTTCTGTGTGGTGATTGCCACAGCCCCCTCCGGAAACATTCTCAACAGTTCCAGATTCTGTTTTGCATAGAGCGCCTTGAAGTTTTCTTTGATGACCCTGGCATGTTTGTAGAAGTAGCGCACCTCGCTTTTCTTCTCAGGCAGAATGTAGGGCATTAAAAAAAGCTGGGTTTCAGGAATTAGACTGCCGGTGAACCCTGGAGACTGGTCAACAAATTGTAAAATGCCTGCCTGGGCCTGCTCCATCACATCCGCAGACTCGCCCAGTGTGCCAAAGGGATAAATCAGAACTTCATGGTTGGAATTGGACTCAATAACCTCTTTAAACTTGGCGGCATAAACGCCTTGCACTTCGCTTAAGCTCTCTTCAATGGCATAGCGCCAGGTGGCGGCGCTGGCCTGCATTGAAAACAGAAGCAGTGCAAACAAAGACGCTCTTCTGGCCACGTACATGATCTTGATCATTGCTGCTGTTTACCCTGTGCCAAGGTTTCGAGAAGTCCAGACCTTAGCCTTACAATTGTACCAAGTCAATTGTAAAAATGTTTCATGACAATTCCCGTTTTAGATGACAAAATCCATGGGTGGAGGGGTGCGTTTGAGCATTGCCGCCAGTTTAGTCAGGCCCAAATGCACTCTGGCTCGGTCTTCTTCGGCGCTCAACGTGATGCGAATGCAGTGTGGCGCTGAGTCGTGGCCAGTAGTGTATGGGCCTGCCGGGGCAATCAGTATGCCCTCTTGCCTGGCGCGCAGAATCACCTCGTCGGGGCGCCAGATCTCAGGCAGTTCAAGCCAAATGTGCATACCGTAAGGGTGTGCCTTAAATTGAAAATCTTCCAACACTGTAGATGCCATCTGTTGGCGAGCGGCGAGTTCCTCTCGCTGCCAATCGATCAAGCGGTCGGCCGTGCCATCCTCAATGATCATTGACGCCATCTCAAACAGTATTGGCGTTGCCATCCAGGTGGTTGCACGCAGGCGGGGCAGTGTGTGATGCACCAGGTGTTTGGGTATCACCAGATAGCCCGCTCGCAGTCCGGCTGCAATAGTTTTGGTAAGGCTGGTGACATAGAACGATTGCTCGGGTAATAAGCTGGATAAAGGCGGGAGCCGGTCTGGCATTAATGCACCGTATACATCGTCTTCAACAATCAGCAGTTCATGTTCTTCGGCAATCGCGGCAATAGCTTGGCGGCGTTCCATGTCCATGGTATCGGTCGTTGGGTTGTTCATTGTTGGGGTGCAACACAGCGCGGCCACTCTTTTGCCCCTGCAGGCCTCGTCCAGCGCCTCGGGAATAATGCCTTTGTCATCCAGTGGCAAGCCCACGAGTTTGAAATGCAGTGTTCTTGCCAGTGTGATTAAGCCGTGATCTGCGACCGACTCGCACAGCACCGTATCACCCGGTTGAACAATGGTGCTAAGCGCCAGCATAACGCCGTGGGTAGCGCCGTTGCACAGGGCAATTTGATCTGGCTCACAAGGCATTTTCTGGCTTCGCAGCCACTCGCAGGCAACCTCGCGGTGACGGGGCAGCCCGGCAATGGGGCGGCAAGCCTGCAGCAGTTCACTGGTCGCATTATTGGCCAACTTCTGCATAACATCGCGAAGGATGTTGACAATTTGGGGCGTATTAATCGCATGGGCAATCGACAGATCTATGCCGCGCTTGCTGTCTTCGGCTTCGTGGGTATCTAAAAACTTCACTTCTTTGGCGTCAGGGTTGTCACTCACAAACGTACCGCTGCCCACCCTGGAGCTGACCACACCCAGTTGAATCGCGTGTGCATAAGCCGCGCTGATGGTCTGAACACTGGTATTGAGCTGCTCCGCTAACTCCCGGTGTGGCGGCAGCTTGGTACCGGCCTGAAGGGGAATGGCCTCAATCGCCTCGGCGAGGGCGTTGGCGATCGAGCGATATTTGGGTTGGCCACCTTGAATATAAGGTGTTAGATCAATTGTCATGAATCAATGTATTCCTTGACAGCAATTGTACTGATTATTGTATGATGTTCTGCATAGTGTACTGAAATTCTTCCGATGTGCAATGTCAGCGAGCGTATAGGAAGTGGATAGAGAAAGGAATGGTATGACGGATATCACATTGAACTTCAGCCGAGCTGAGTATGCCCAGCGCTTACAGCGAGTCCGCACGGCAATGGCCGAGGCTGGAATAGAACTATTAATCATCAGCGATCCATCCAATATGGGCTGGTTGACGGGGTATGACGGCTGGTCGTTCTACACCCATCAATGTGTCATTGTCGGCCCGACAGGGGAGCCTGTGTGGTTTGGGCGGGGCATGGATGCCAATGGAGCCAAGCTCACCTGTTACCTGTCTCACGACAACATAGCGGCCTATCCCGACAGTTATGTTCAAAACCCAGATGCGCACCCGATGGACTATCTCTGCCAGACCCTGCTCAAAGAGCGTGGCTGGAACCAAGCCGTGACGGGTGTTGAGATGGACAATTACTATTTCAGTGCTCAGGCCTATATCAGCCTGCTTGCCGGCTTGCCCGGCGCGACCCTTAAAAACGCCAATGGTCTGGTTAACTGGTGCCGAGCGGTGAAGTCTCCACAGGAGATTGAATACATTCGCACTGCCGGGCGTATTGTTGAAAAAATGCATGACACAATTCTCGACACCATTGAACCCGGCGTGCCAAAAAACCGTGTGGTTGCGGAAATTTATCGGGCAAGCTGCGATGGCGTGGACGGCCTGGGTGGCGATTACCCGGCGATTGTGCCAATGCTGCCAACAGGCAAGGCAGCTTCAGCTCCCCACCTCACCTGGGACGATAAACCCTTTGTGAGAGGAGAGGGCACCTTCTTTGAAATTGCGGGTTGTTACAAGCGCTACCATTGCCCAATGTCTCGCACCGTATTTTTGGGTGAACCACCGGAAAAATTTATCCGAGCCGAGGCTGCGTTGATAGAAGGCATTGAACGTGGATTGGCAGCGGCCAAGCCGGGTAATCGCTGTGCCGACATCGCCGACGGGCTGGAACTGGCTATGTCGAAACACGATCTGGATCGTGGGGGTGCCCGTTGTGGCTATTCAATTGGCTTGAGTTACCCACCTGACTGGGGCGAGCGCACCATGAGCTTGCGCAGTAATGATGAAACCCTTCTTGAACCTGGAATGACCTTCCATTTCATGCCCGGTATTTGGCAGGACGATTGGGGTTTGGAAATTACAGAAACAATTTTAATTACCGAAAGTGGCGTGGAAACAATTTGTAACTACCCCCGCCAGCTATTCAGTAAAGGATGAGTGAAGATATGCAGGACACCAGTATTACCGCCACCGTTGACTACGAGCGTACCGGTACGCAACACGGTTTTTTGAAATTGCCCCACTCCCACGATGATTCGGCCTGGGGGTGTATTATGATTCCAATCACGGTGATCAAAAATGGTCTTGGCCCCACCGTTTTGTTAACCGCCGGTAATCATGGTGATGAATACGAAGGGATCACTGCGCTGCTAAAATTGGCCAATACATTACAGCAGGAGCATGTCGCGGGCCGAGTGATCATTGTGCCGGCAATGAATTACCCTGCGGTGAAAAACGGTGCGCGTACATCGCCCATCGATAAGGGCAACTTGAACCGTTCTTTCCCCGGAAGACCCGATGGCTCGGTGACGGAGAAAATAGCAGATTATTTTCAGCGCTATTTAATTCCCCTGTGTGATTACGCACTGGACATACATTCAGGTGGCAGAACCCTGGACTTTTTACCTTTTGCGGCGGTGCATCGCCTTGAAGATAAAACCCAACAAGCCAGTTGTCTGGAGGCAATGCGCTTATTTGGTGCGCCCTTCAACATGGTGATGTTGGAAATGGATGCGTCCTCGCTTTACGACACGGCGGTCGAGTCTCAGGGTAAAGTGTTTGTCACCACGGAACTGGGTGGCGGCGGCACGACGACACCTGAAACGATCGCGATCGCAGACAGGGGTGTGAACAACTTTTTAATTTACGCAGGGGTTATTGAGGGCGAGTATCAATTGCCTAAGGAAACCGTGTCGCTGGACATGCCGGACAGTCACTGTTATCTGCTCAGTGAAGACAATGGCATTTTGGAGTTTGGCAAAAAACTAGGAGATCACGTGACAGAGGGCGAGTTGATTGCAGAGGTACACTGTGCTGAAAAAACCGGCGTGCCCGCGGTGCCTTATTACGCAAAGCGCAACGGTGTATTGGCTTGCAGGCATCACTCCGCGAAAATCGGTATGGGAGATACCATTGCGGTAATCGCTGACATAGTAGCCTGATAAGAAGTGGCTTGAGGAGAGAGTGATGCATCTAGACCGCTACGATATTAAAATTCTACAGATTCTCCAACGGCAGGGGCGCATTACAAAATCTGCATTGGCTGAAGAGATTTGTCTGTCGGTGAGCCCCTGTTGGGAACGTGTTAAACGTTTGGAAAGTGAAGGCATTATTGAGGGGTATGGCGCTCGTATCAATGCCAGCCTGTTAGCCCCTCATACACCCATCCTGGTTGAGGTAGCACTTAAAAACCACAGTGCCGAAGCCTTTTCTCGATTTGAAGCTGCCATGGAAAATACGGCAGAGGTTGTGGAGTGTTATGCCACGGGTGGTCAGGTGGATTACATTATCAAAGTCATTACAAGGGATATTGATCAGTATCAAAGGTTAGTGGACGCCTGGCTGACCGCGGATCTGAATATCGAACGCTACTACACCTACATCATTACCAAGCAGGTGAAATGCCGTTCACTCAGCGAGCAATTTCTCGCGGAACAACCCGAGAAGGAAAAAGAAGATGCATAGAGGGTTGTTTAAGAAAAAAGCTCTGTCTGAGCCGTTTGAACAGAAAATATCGCAAAGGGAAACGCGTTAATCTGATATTCAACCGCCGAGTCAGTTCAATAACCGGTGTGTTTACATTATTTTCGTGCGCGTTAGGCGAAAGTTATCAATTTTAGTGAGGAGAAGGTAGAGCGATGAAATATAACTATAAGACTCCATTTAGCTGCATCCCATCGAAACAAGCAGCGATCCCTGAAACCGTGTCAAAGGCGGCGGTATTAGGTTTGAGCGTGATTGCCGCATCGATACTTCCCGCAACGGCCTCTGCCGAACAATCAAGCATCTTTGAAGAAGTTGTGGTCACTGCACAAAAACGTGATCAGAGTTTGCAGGATGTATCGGTAGCTGTCAGTGCATTTTCTGGTGATGCCATTGAAAAGATGGGTTTCCAAGAAGGTTTGGATATTACCCAGCAAGTGCCGAACATGGATTTTTTTGCAATTTTTGGTGAAGCCTCCAGCCCTTCAGTCAGCTTGCGCGGCATAAGCCTGGTCAACTTTTCCGACTCCTGGGAATCGCCGGTGTCAATGTATGTTGATGATGTTTATCGTGGTAACCCCGCCGGATCTGCCATGCAGTTATTTGATCTGGAGCGCGTGGAAGTACTGCGCGGACCTCAAGGCACAATTTACGGCAGAAACACCACCGGTGGTTTAGTGCATTACATTTCCAAAGCGCCCAGCGACGAACTTGACGCGTCTGCCAGTGTTCGCCTGGGATCTTACTCAGAAAAAATTGCAGAGGCCGCGATTGGTGGTGCACTGGGTGACGGCGTGCGCGGCCGTCTGGCGATTCGACAAAATACCAATGACGGTTGGCAAACCAACACCGTGAGTGGTGAGAAAGTTAATGACACAGACAGCTTTGGTTATCGCGCCAAGCTTGAATTTGATCTGGGTGAAGACGCCGCATTGCTTTTGACCGTGAATGGCAGCAAAGCTGACCAAAAGACGGTGGGTTTTGCCCATATGGGGTACTTGGAATCTGCGACTCCCGGTGCCGGCAAATGTTCTGTCTCCCGTATTCAGAGGGGAGAGTGCACCAGTAATACCTTTGGCATGACGGGGGCCGAAGCGGTCAACGGACAGTTTGACCCAGAGCATATCGCCTCGAGTACACCTGACCTGGCCACGCAAATCGATACCTTTGGCACATCGGCGAAATTAACCTGGGAGTTGGGTGATATTACCCTAACCTCAATTACCGCCTATGAAGAGCTGGATAAATTTCTGCAGGACGACGGCGACGGCACATCGGTAGTGTGGTTCGATGAGCAATACACGGTTGATGCTGAGCAATACACTCAGGAGCTGCGTCTTAATGGTAGCAGCGAGGGCATGCAGTGGGTGGCCGGCGCCTACTACTATAAGGATGACCGGGGGCTGGTGACTGAAGCACCGACCACCATACACGGCTTGTGGCATCAGGAAGTTGTAACACTAGACACCGAATCCTGGGCTGTATTTGGGCAAGTAGAATATGACTTGAATGACACGCTGACTCTCCTGGCCGGCGGCCGGTTTACCACGGAAGAGCGCGATTTCACAATGGAGTCGGGGCCGAGCTTTTACTCACCGCTTTCGATTGTTGATGATATCTCAGACGACGCATTCACCGGACGTATCGGTCTTGATTGGCGTCCAAGCGATGGAACCCTTGTCTATGCCAGTTACTCAACCGGTTATAAGAGCGGTGGTTTCTCCGGTAGTTACAATGCAACACTTGCAGCCACCAGGCCAGTCGACTCAGAGAATGTCACCAGCTTTGAATTGGGCCTGAAAACCACGTTGGCCGATGGCAGGGTGCGCCTCAATATGGCCGCCTTCGCCTATGAAGTTGAAGACTTTCAGACACAGGTATTTATCAGTGTGGAAGACGGCAGTGTCATCACCAATGCTGGAGATGTGACGGGTCAAGGGCTGGAGGCTGAGCTGACGGCGCGCGTGACCGATAACCTTGAAGTAATTGTTGGCATGGGTCTGCTAGACACTGAATTCACCTCTGACTTGGGTTTCGGCGTTGCCGGCGATGACTATACCCTTGACGGCAACGAGCTGCCTTCGGCTCCCGGGCTCAACTACAACCTGGTCGCGCGTTATTACGTTGACTTGAAGGATTGGGGCGAAGTTGTTTTCCAGGCTGACTATTCCTGGAAAGACGAACACTTTCTGCAAATCGAAAATGACCCTTACTCGCATCACGACAGCTATGGCATCGTGAACGCCAAAGTGGGCTGGGAATCGGTCGAAGGCAATTATACTCTGGAAGCTTTTGTAGAAAATGCAGCTGATGAAGAGTATTTCACTTACCAGAATACACTGGGTAGTGATTGGGGTTATGGCGTCTGGGGCAAACCCAGAGTAGCCGGTATACGTTTTGCCTGGAAGATGTAAAAAGCGGCATTAATTTTTGATTGGCTTTACGGGGTGGCATTCTGCCACCCCTTTTTTTTGCCTGAATTTCTAGCGCCTCTCTGTAAAAGAAAAAGCGCTCAATACGAGCTCAAAAGAGAGATGAAATCGCATCAAAAGACCGATGGTTCAGAAAAAATAAAACCCCAATTCCAAGTACGCTAAGCGCTGAAAACATGTCAATTTTTAATTCTATAGAGGTGGTCGCGATGGGTAACAGTTTGAACTGTGCAGCGAAAGATAAATTGGATGGAGAGTTTGTAGCGTCTCTTGCAGATCAGGCCTTGACCGGCGATGTACATCAAAAGGACGGAAGCCTCAGGCTTCAGGATCAGCGCCTGTTTCGCCAGCTTGCCTATGTCAACGGCAAGTGGTGTGCAAGTGAACAAGGCTTGGATCAGGCCGTGACCGACCCCGCCTCGGAAGTGGTACTGGGTACGGTGCCCGCGCTGTCAGATCAACAGATACAGCAGGCAATTGACAGCGCACAGTCAGCCTTTCCTGCCTGGAAGGCCCTGATGGCTGATGAACGTGCGACGATCTTAATGCGTTGGCACGACCTGCTGTTGGAAAACAAAGAAGATTTGGCTCTATTGATTGTGAGGGAGCAAGGTAAGACGCTCGCAGAGGCTCGTGGCGAAATTGAATACGGTGCTTCTTTTGTGCGTTGGTTTGCACAAGAGGCCGGACGCGCCTACGGTGAAACCATTCCGAGTCACATCCCCAATGCCCGCCTGGCAACAATGCGTGAAGCCATTGGTGTGGCCGCATTAATTACACCCTGGAACTTTCCAAATGCAATGATCACTCGAAAAGCGGCCGCCGCCTTGGCAATTGGCTGCACGGTGATTGTTAAGCCCGCGGGAGAGACACCGTTTTCTGCGCTGGCACTGGCTGAACTGGCAGAGCGAGCGGGTTTCCCGTCGGGTGTTTTTAATGTGCTTACCGGCGAGCCTGAAAAGGTGTCTGGCCACCTTTGTCGGTCAGACAAAGTGAAGGCCCTTTCTTTTACAGGTTCTACCCGTGTAGGTCGTCTTTTGTTGCAGCAGTCTGCAGAGACAGTAAAAAAGTGTTCAATGGAGCTGGGAGGTAATGCCCCCTTTATTGTGCTGCCGGATATGGATGTTGAAGAAGCCGCTGCGGCTGCTGTTGATGCAAAATTTCAAACCTCGGGTCAGGACTGCCTGGCAGCCAACCGGATTTTTGTCCCGCGGGAGAAGTACGAAGCCTTTCTCGTCGCCTTTCAGGTGAAGATGGAAGCGCTGAGCGTTGGTAACGGGCTTGAAGACGGTGTTGATCTGGGGCCGCTGATATTTGAACGGGCGGTGAAGAAAACCCAGGACATTGTTGATGATGCGGTGGCCAAGGGAGCACGTTTACTGGCAGGAGATCAATCTAAGGCGCCGGGACGAAACTTTTTTATGCCCACCCTGCTGGCGGATGTTACCCCAGACATGAAAGTCTATCGGGAAGAAAATTTTGGCCCGGTAGCAGGCGTGCTTGCCTATGACAAGCTGGAAGAAGTGATTCCAATGGCCAACGACACCGAGTATGGATTAGCCGCTTATGTTTTTGGCAATAACCTGAAACAAATCTGGACACTTATCCCCGCACTGGAATTTGGCATGGTCAGTGTGAATTCAGTCAAGATGACAGGGCAACCTATTCCCTTCGGAGGAATGAAACAATCGGGGTTGGGGCGTGAAGGTGGCCTGCACGGATTTGATGAGTTCAGCGAAACTAAATATTACTGCCTGGGTTCGCTGCCATAAGCAATATCGGTCTGCATCCAGAAAAATTTGAGCATTTGAATAAAAACTGATTAAAAATGATTGGAGATTGATATGACTATCGATACAAAAAAATTACTCGAGATTGACCGCAAGAATGTGTTTCACGCATCCACCCATTTAAAACAATATGCGGCAGGTGACATTCCCGGCCGTATCGTTACCGGTGGTGAAGGCATTCGTATTAAAGATTCAGAAGGCATAGAGCTGATAGACGGTTTTGCAGGCCTATATTGCGTGAATATTGGTTATGGGCGTACCGAAATGGCGGAGGCGATTTATGAGCAAGCCAAAAAACTCGCCTATTATCATACCTATGTGGGGCACACCAACGAAGCGCTTGTAGAGTTGTCTGAACGCATTATTAAAATGTCACCGGATGGCATGAGTAAAGTGTATTACGGCATGTCTGGCAGTGACGCCAACGAAACTCAGCTAAAGCTGGTTTGGTACTACAATAATGCACGTGGCTTGCCTGAAAAGAAGAAGGTCATCTCCCGCGATCGAGGTTATCACGGCTCAAGTATCGCTTCAGGTTCAATGACCGGGCTGCCTTTGTTTCACAGTCACTTCGACCTGCCTTTGGAACGTATCAAACATACGATTGCGCCGGTCTATTACCGTCGTGAAGACGAGAGTATGAGCGAGCTGGAGTTTTCAAAACACTGTGCGGCCAAGCTGGAAGAAATGATTCTGGCCGAGGGCCCTGAAACGGTGGCCGCAATGATTGGTGAGCCGGTGCTTGGCACGGGCGGTATTGTGCCCCCGCCAGAAGGTTACTGGGCTGAAATCCGGAAAGTGCTGGATAAGTACGATATTCTGTTGATTGCCGATGAAGTGGTTTGTGGCTTTGGTCGTCTGGGTTCTGATTTTGGTTCGATTCACTATGACATGAAACCCGACCTGATTACTGTGGCAAAGGGCTTAACTTCTGCTTATCAGCCTTTGTCCGGCGTGATTGTCGGCGAAAAAGTCTGGAGTGTGCTTGAAGATGGCACTGATCAATGGGGCGCGATCGGTCATGGTTATACTTATTCCGGCCATCCAATTGGTGCCGCAGCGGCATTGTGCAACCTGGATATTATCGAGCGGGAGAATCTTGTGGGTAACGCGGGTGATACGGGCGCCTATCTACAGAAACGAATGGGTGAGGTGTTTGCCGACCACCCACTTATAGGCGAATCGCGCGGAGTGGGTTTGATGCACGCCCTGGAATTCTCCAGCAATAGAGCCAAACGCACGCACTTTGATCCAAACCTCAAGGTTGGCGCTCAAATTTCGGCAGCTTGTTTGGATGAAGGTTTGATTGCGCGGGCAATGCCGCATGGCGATATTTTGGGTTTTGCACCTCCTCTCATTATCAAGCCGTCTGAAGTAGAGACTATTGTTGAACGCGCTGAAAAAGCGGTTAACAAAGTGATGGATAAATTGGTGCGCAGCGGTGACTGGAACGCTAAGTAACACCACACGAAAACGCGAGCAGCATCGGACGTGGCTGCTCGCGATCGACGTTCCGTATTTCGTTGCTCAAGGTGTAAACCCGCCGGATTGTGACTCGTTCGACAGAAAAGTAAGGAAGTGGCTATGAACCAAACGCTGAAACGGTTTTGTAAATTTGAACAGGTGTTTACTCATCACCAAATGCCAGGTGGGAATCAATTGAGAATCGGTTTAGTTCAGCTGGCAACGGATTTCACACTGGAACGAGATTGGCATCAGTTGGCGGGCAATGCGGTAGAGCTGTATACCGCTCGAATGTTCAGCGATCCGGAGATGTCATTGGAGTCACTGCCTGCGCTGCAAAAACATATTGCGGCGGCGGCAGAGTTATTGGTCCCGGGCAAAACACTTGATGTCATGGCATTTGGCTGCACGTCAGCAAGCATGCTGATCGGTGAAGAAGGGGTGGCAGCTCAATTTTCCCATAGTCGACCAGGTGTGCCTTGCACTAATCCTTGGGTCGCGAGTCAAGCGGCGTTGAAACATCTCGGTGCAAAACGCATTGCCGTGTTAACACCCTATTGCTCAGAAATAAATTTCGAGCTGTTTCAAGGTCTTGAACAGTCGGGTTTTGAAGTGTCTGCGTTTGGCACTTTTAATTTACATCAGGATATAGAGGTTCCCGATATACCTCCGGCTGCTCTCTCGCCTGCAATAGAGCGCCTGCTTTCAGGGGTTGATGCTGATGCCGTGTTTTTGTCCTGTACTAATTTGAGAGCCCTGGAGGTGTTAGATGAACTGGAGCAGCGCTTTCAGCTACCCATGGTTTCTTCCAATCAAGCCTTGTATTGGCACGCACTGACCCTGGCGGGCAGTGAAGTGAATGTGAACGGGTATGGCCGTTTACTCTCGGACAGGTAAACGAAAGGGCTTTTACATTCGCTTAGTAAGGCAAGACAAAGTAGGGAAAGAAAGGTAAATGAAATATCGAATTGAACATGATCTGCTGGGCACTCAAAAGGTACCCGAGAATGCGCTATATGGCAGTCAGACGGCGCGAGCCGTAGAAAACTTTCCTATTACCCATGTGAACATTGGTCATTTTCCACATTTGATTGAGGCGCTCGCCCTGGTGAAAATGGCGGCGGCCCGTGCAAACGGGCAATTGAATTTACTTGCCCCTGAAAAACAGCGACTGATCGAGCGCGTCTGCAAAGAAATCATTGCCGGGCAATGGCATGAGCAGTTTGTGGTCGATGTCATTCAGGGAGGAGCGGGCACCTCCACGAATATGAATATGAACGAAGTTATTGCCAACAGAGCATCTCAAATCGTTGGCGAACCTCTTGGGCAGTATGAGACCCTGCACCCTAATAACGACGTCAATTTGTCTCAGTCTACCAACGATGTCTATCCGACCGCGGTGAGATTGAGCATTCTCTTGGATTACCAGAACCTCATTGATGCGCTGGAACGCCTTTGTATCACATTGAAATACAAATCTGACCAGTTCTA
>CAJWCA010000033.1 GCA_913020395.1 uncultured Cellvibrionales bacterium
GCCCATGTTCCCTATCGCGAAACGATGCCAAATACGGAACACTATATAAAGAACGTCGCACCAGCGGCTGGCAACAGGCAGAGCATGCCTACCCTGGAATTGCCCGATGGAGAGATTATCCGGGATGGCGTTGCCATCATCGATCACTTCGAGAACAAAAGCGGTCATGGTTTTTCCCCAGGCACACCAAAGCAAAGAGTCATCAACAGACTGCTCGATGTCATCGGTGCAGAGGGCCTGCTTCGTCCCGCCATGCACTACCGCTGGAGTTTTAACGAGACCAATCTGGACTACCTGCAAAATGAATTTGGCGCGGGTATTGTGCCTGGCGCAGACCAAGACACTAAAAAACAGGTTTTTGAATTTGCCAGCGGTCGCATGCGTAAAGCCGCGGCAGGGTTTGGTGTCACAGAAGAATCGAAGCCACTCATTGAGCAATCCTATTCAGAATTCTTGCAGCTGTTTAGTCAGCACCTGGAGGCCGCACCCTATCTTTTGGGAAATCGGCCCACCCTTGGTGACTATGGCTTGATAGGCCCGCTCTACGCTCACCTGGCGCGAGACCCCTATCCTGCTGCCAAAATGCGAACAGAAGCTCCCCAGGTGTTTCGATGGGTAGAGCGGATGCACGCGCCCCATCAGGTTGCGGTTGAATATCAGACACTAAAAGAGGATCTTTTTGAGTCAGACGCCGTGCCGGCTACACTAAAAACGTTGATGTCTTTTATTGCAGAGGAATACCTGCCTGAAATTGAGGCTAATGTTGCCTTTGCCAATGAATGGCTGGACCGTCACCCCGGCATTGAAGCCGGGACGAATGGCCTGGATAAACCCGGAGAAAGAACCATTGGTCTGAGTGAATTCTCCTGGCGCGGCATCACCTTGAGTACGCTGGTAATGCCGTATCGTTTTTATCTCTTGCAGCGTTTGCAAGACAGTGTGAGCGAGGCTTCAGACGCCGGGCAAGCCTTTATTAAATCCGTATTTGCCGAAACCGGACTGGCCTCTCTTTTGGATATCAGAACGCATCGCCGCGTAGAAAGGGTTAAACATCTCGAGGTGTGGGGCCCGGACTTGAGACTTAAAAATTAGGAGTTAATCATGATCGATCTCTATACCGCCCCCACACCCAACGGGCACAAGGCCTCCTGCACGCTGGAAGCCTTGGAATTGGAATATAAAACACACTTCGTCAATATCTCTGAAGGCGAGCAGAAGCGTCCGGATTTCCTGGCCCTGAGCCCCAACGGTCGAATCCCTGCTATCGTGGACCGTGACGCGGATGATTTTGCTATTTTTGAATCCGGGGCCATCATGATTTATCTGGCGGAGAAAACGGGGCGTCTATTGCCCACCGACGCCAAAGGCCGCTCAAGGGTGATTCAATGGGTGATGTTTCAAATGGGCGGCATAGGCCCAATGATGGGGCAGGCAAATGTTTTTTACCGATATTTTCCGGAAAAAATCCAGCCCGCAATTGATCGTTATCAAAATGAATGTCGCCGCTTGTTTGAAGTTTTAGACACTCGCCTGGCTGACAGTGAATGGTTGGCAGATGATTATTCGATTGCCGACATCGCGAACTGGTGTTGGGTGCGTACTTACAAATGGTCGGGCGCATCGGTTGAGGGTTTGGATAATCTGAATCGCTGGTTGAATGTGATGAGAGATCAACCCGGTATGAGCAAAGGTATAGAAATTCCCTTTAGCCTGGGCAACTTACTGGACGATGAGAAAGAGCAGAAGAAATTTACCGACAACGCGCAGAACCTGCTGCAGAAATAGGCTAATTCGAGTCTCACCGGGGTGGCTGCCCCGGTGACAGCTTTGTTAATTTTGCCAATACAAATACTCATCGCCCTGCGTGTATTTGTGAGGGCTACCTGCCTTGTCAATCATTTGAGGAGACTGCAAAACACTGGGCCAGGCGGGCGCTGCTTGTTTAGCGTTGTGAGCCGTCAACAGGGCCTCCAGCTGCGCAAGTTTGTCCTGGCGCTGCGCAACTAAGTTGTTCTTCTCGGTTGGGTCCAGTGCCAAGTTAAATAGAAATTTCTTTTGCGGTGCACCGGCTGCCTTTTCAGGCTGGTCTGCACGAATGAGTTTCCAACCTTTGTGTAATACCGTTTGTTGATGCCCCTGGCGCCAAAACAGTGTGTCGTGTGGAGCGCCTTCAACCTTACCCTGGATAAAGGGCAGTAGGTTAACGCCGTCGAGCTCCCGGTCTGTTGGCAACTGTGCACCGGCGGCCGCTGCGATCGTATGGAATAAGTCGATGTGATGAATCGGTGCTTCCATAGCACGTCCCGCTTCAATCTGTGCCGGCCACTTGGCCATGTAGGGCACGTGGGTGCCGCCTTCAAAGTGATTGAGCTTCCAACCCCGATAGGGTTTGTTGATGTCGGCCAGATCAATATATCCTGCACCACCATTGTCACTGGTGAAAATAATCAGAGTATTGTCGCTGAGACCTTCTGCTTCGAGCTTTTCCTGAATTCTGGCGACACTGCGATCCAGCGCTCTGATCATGGCCGAATAGACACGCAGTCGATGGTCCTTGATGTGCGACAGGGCCTCATAGTCGTCCCTTGAGGCCTGCAATGGATTGTGCACTCCCCAGTGTGCCAGATAGAGGAAAAACGGATTGTTGCGGTTGTTCTCAATGACTTTAAGCGCTTCGTCGGTGTAATAGTCGGTGAGATACCCCTGGGGCTGGAATGGCTTGCCACCATTGAATTGTGCGGCGTAGGCACCCGTGGCCCACACCATGCGATCAATGCCGTCTTCTTCAACTTTGGCATTAACCACTTCGGGGCTATCCTCCGGAAGATACAGTGTGCCTTTCATGTAGAGACTGTCGTCAAAACCTTGATGTTCGGGGCGCATACCTTCAAGTGTGCCCACGTGCCACTTGCCAATGTGGGCGGTGTAATAACCCCGGTCTTGCAGAACCTCTGCAATTGTCACTTCTTCGCCGGGCATGCCCAGTTCTTCTACTGGGGGTAATGAGGCTGCCGTCACTTCGTCTACCATGAGGGGCAGAGGGAAGGGGTCCACTTCTGACATCCAGTTAAAAATTTTGGGGCCGAGTTTAAAAATAGGCGTAAATTCAAAACCAAATCGAGTGGAATAACGTCCGGTCAACAGACTGGCGCGGGAGGGCGCACAGATCGCATTAGCCGCGTAACCATTGTTAAATTGCACACCCTGGTGGGCGAGCGCATCAATCCCGGGAGTCATGAGGCTGCCGTCTCCAGCTCCGCCGTTGTATAGGCTGATGTCATTGAAACCCATGTCATCCGCCAGGATCAGAATAATATTGGGTGGACGCTGGTCGGGGGTTTGTGTGGCAACCTCCCGCCCCTTAGTCCACGGGGTTGGCATGTTCGGACCCACCGGTTTAAGCCAAGCCGTGAGTTTAGGTGCACCCCAAACGAGAAGTTCGACTCGTTTTTGCCAACCGGCATAAGCGGCGGTAGCAAGTACAATCAAACCAATTATTATTTTTTTCATTGTTTTCACTCGGTTAGATCCAGACTGACAATTTGTCAGTGGGTGGGTCGTTCATTCACAATTGCGTTCTCGATGGCATTGAGTCGATCCTGACCAAAAAGGCAGAGCTCGCCGTATTTGAAACTCGGAACACCCCAAAGATCATTGGCGTACATGTCTGCAAGGTTTTGCTGAACTGTTACTCTCCAGTCATCTTTTGACAACAGAGTTTGTGCATGCTGCCAGTTGAGCCCCACTCGCTCCACTAATTGTTGAAGGCCAGCGTCAGTGTTAGAGCGAATGCCTTCCGCCCAGACGCCCCGTGCATAGCTTTCCAGGAACTCAATGCCCTTGCCTTCGGAGTCGGCGTATTGATAAAGGGCGTAACATCGCTCAACACCTCTGCCCAATGGGTCCGCGATATTGCCAAACTCAATGCCGTATTTATCGGCTTCACGTTTCACATCTCTTACAATGTAAAACCCCTTGGTTCTGGGAACTTGCATGCGTCTCATCACCATAGGTAACACAGGTTTTACAATCAGTGGAACCTGGTAGTGTTCTGCTAATTGTCTTGCTCTCACCAAACCTAAATAGGAGTAGGGGCTTCTAATAGACCAAAATATCTCCAGGGTTTTTTGCTCTGTATTTTCATTTGGGGCGGCGAGTTGTGTGCGACAAAAATCGGTGTGGCTTTTATTGAACTGTACCGGCTTCTGACTCGAATCCTGTTTGGCTAATCCCAGCGCGTTAAGGCGGCCTTCAAGATGTTCGAGGCGGTCGAGACCCCAGTACCATTCCCCCGCGTAATGCAACATGGCACTGAGGTAGTGGCCATTATTTTTGAGCAGATTTTCGTTGGCCTGAAGGTGGTGTTGATAACATTCAACATGATTGGCGATGCTGGGAAGAACCAGAGAATCGGCATTGCTCTGGGTGTGGGGTTTGTCTTGCCAATAAGCTTCGAATAATTTCAAGGCATTGTCTAAGTAGCCGGGCTGTAATTCCCAATGTAGTAGTTGGGCCGTCAGTTGGGCGTCCCGCTCCTGAGTACTGTGTGGTGCTTTTGTTGGAAAGTTCAGACCATATAAATCGGCCAGGTAGCGACCGTCGATGAAGGCATTTTTCTTCCAGAGTTCTGGTGCGGGGTACATATCTGGCTGCAAGTTCAGGACGGTGCGAAAGTCATAGTGAAGTGGGTAGCGCTCGGCCAGTGGAGCCAGCACCTGCAATAATACATAGCTATAGGGATCGTTAATTCGCAGGTAAACAGTCACTTGGTGCGGCAGGTTCTTGCGCACCCTCCGTTTCTCCGCCAAGGAGCGTTTCACCTGCTGTAGCTTGGGGCTGGTCAGTAGTTGCAGAACGTAGGAGGAAATTAAACTGGCCATTGTTGATTTCTCGTCGCGTTTAGGTTGATGGGTGCCATTATTGTTGTGTGTTACGGGTTTGGCCCAATCAAACTATCGCAGCCTGTGCCTGCTAGCAAGGTATCAACTCGCTTTTTGTCCTCTGTGCAGAGGGCTTGGTATTGCTCGTTAATCCACTGTAGACATTTTCCCTGGTACGGAAAACTCTGTTGATGCCAGTTGCAGCCATCAATGTTTGCCTCCCAGTGTTTTTCGCCAGCGGCGAGAGCTCGGGCGTTGGCAATCAGTGCTGGGGCGTACACCCGTCCAATTTCCTCCAATATTCCTTTGAGGCTAGGTGGCAGATCCTCTACGGTGCTCCAGTCGTCATCTGAGGGAGCCAGACCACTTTGGTCCTCCATGAGGCCAAGCCAGGCCACAGTGCGTGGAGACAGCTCATGGGCAATGGCGCGGGGCGTGGGATCGAATCCAATCAATTGAGTAAACTGCCCCATTACGCCAAAGTCACCGGCGCCCGGTCGGCGGCCCAATAGAAAGGGCTGATTCTGAAAATGTGTTTCGAGCAGCGTTAATAAACGTCGATAACTGGCATCGATGATAGGTGCTGTTTCGTCATTAGAACCAACAAACCCCAGACGGCTGACCTGGCGTTCTGCAAAAAACGTTTTGAATTGTTGAAGGTGTTCATCGGATAAAGTGGTGCCCGCCTGCATAAGGGGCAGCAGGGTGCCCGCGTTGCTCTCATCCGCTTCAAAATACCAACGGTAGTGGAACATATATTTCGTGCACCATTCATCGCCAAAGTCTTCAATCAGGTAATCGATAAAAGCGAGTGCTGGATCAGAGGGAATCACCGAACGTCCGGGGTAATCCCTTTCCAGTCGTCTAATAATGGGTGTTGAGTCGCAGGTCGGCACGATGTCTCCCGCCTCATCCTCAAAAAGGAATGTGGGTAGAAAAGGAATTTTGGGTTTGTTTAAACCCTTTGCATCGAGAATGGCGTTAGGGTCTCCCCAGAGCATGTCATAAGGGATCTTGCGGTAGCGTAGAAGGGCTAACATTTTACGTGTGTAGGGCGAGCCCACCGCTCCGATTAAACTCAAACGTTTACTTTCCGCCATGTCTTTCTCCTGACTGTTTGCCCCACATTTCATTATTGTGTCTATCTGAGGCTCGGGTGATTAAACTAAAATGATGTGTAACAAGGCGGCGAGCAGGGCCAGCACCAGCGCCACCAACCAACGTAGGCCACCGGTGACAAACCAGGGGGCGGCGGGAAAAGCGAAGGTCATTTCCAATGCTGCCAGCTTGTCAGCGTGATGATCACTGCCCAATGTTTCAATGGCAACTTCGGCGAAGTCTCTGCGGCTGCGGTACCGAACCATAACGGCTAGCTGCCAAGGATTTGCCTCGTCAACGTTTAAAGCCTCCAAATAACCGGATGCCGCCCGAGCCATGGCAATGGGATGACCGGCGCGTTTGAGTAGTCGCCCGAGAAATATCTTGCTGTAACGGTTTAATAATAAGGCGGATTCTTTACGTGGTTGTTTCAGGTTTAGGAGGTTGACCATGACGAAGTCTTTGCCGTCATCATTCTCCAGAAAGTGCCGCAACTGGGCTTGTTTAGTTGAAGAGAATTCAGCGCTGCCCAGCAGTTGCATCGTTTGTTCAATTTGCTGCGTAGATATTCTGCGACCCAATCCAACATACCAGATCCAGAACACTGCGTAGCTGAAGAGGGCGCCTGAAACAATGATAAGAGTGATCATAATATGGCTCGCAGCAGGGAGATCCAGTTTCACAACAGGGCTTGATTGATCAATCGACTCTGTCGATTACATAGAAATAAGGTGCAGTCAGTATCGCATATTGTCATTGCTCATGACAATACTTTGGGGCGGCCTGCGCAGGGGTTTAGGAGACTCGCCGGTCACGCAGTACGCAGCCTAAAGGTTGTGCATTGGGTCTGTGCTGGGTTGTAGGTGCTGTCGAAAAAAATCCACCGCGACTTTGATTTTTGGAATCACATATTGCGCGTGTTGATACAATAAATAGACCCCCATTGTTGGCGTTGTTGCTGTATTTAGAGTGTCAGACATCGGCACCAATACAACCTCACCCCGATCCAGTTCCTCCTGCATGCTCCATTTGGGCAACAATCCCAAGCCTTTGCCTGAAATCAAGGCTTGTTTGATTATCTGACCACCATTACTGATGAGTGCCGTATCAATATCCACCGGGAACCACTTTCCGTTTTCCTGGCTTTGCCAGCGTAATATTTTACCGGGCGCACGGTATAAAATGGCCTTGTGATTGTTCAGGTCCGCCACACATTTGGGGGTGCCCCAGCGCTCCAGATAACGGGGTGAGGCACAGAGCAAAGAATTATTTTCGTCAACAAAGTGGGCAATGACCCGCTCCTCGGGAATGCCGCCACCGCGAAACGCAATATCAATGCCGTCCCGGTTCAGGTCCATCACCTGATTTGAGAGGTCCAGGTCAATCACAATGTCAGGGTAGGCCTGCTGGAACGCTTCAAGTATTGGCATCAGGCGCACTTCCGCATACATAGGCAGGGCGCTAATGCGCAACACACCAGAGGGGTGCGCCTGGTATCCACCTACCTGACTCTCAGCCCGATCAATCGCCATTAATATAGATTCGCAGTGCTGCAAATAGATATTGCCGATCTCCGTGAGTGCAACATGGCGTGTGCTGCGCTGTAGCAACGCTGCGCCCAGATCTGACTCCAAGGCCTGCAGGCTCCTGGAAAGTGAGGAAACGGGTACTTTTAAATGTCGTGCGGAGGCACTGAAGCTACTGGTTTCTGCGATATGGCAGAAAAACCGCATGGCTCTAAGTTTATCCATTATTGCAATTCCAGCAAAAGTTTTTACTGATATTGCCTACTTATCAAACTATCTGCAAAGGTTTATTCTGACTGCAGAAAATGCAAACGGGTGCCTGCCAAGCAGTTGTTGCCTAACCCTTCATCAAACACAGTGGAAAATACACTCATGGAATATAAAGCGGTAAAGCTGGTTAAACGTCCAACCCTCAACATCACTCCGGATCTGTTTGAGGTGGTTACCCTTGAAACGGCCGAGTTGCAGGAGGGAGAGGTTCTGTTAAAACAAACCCATATGTCCCTGGACCCTGCCATGAAAGGCTGGATGTCACCGGATACCAACAGCTATATACCCCCGGTTGGGCTCGGTGAAATTATGCGTTCCAGTGGCGTTGCCGAAGTGATTGAATCTAAAAATGAGGCTTTTCCGGTGGGCGCGCAGGTGATGGGCATGATCGGCTGGACGGAATATGCCGTTAGCACCGGTGAAGGCGTTCAGGTTTTGCCACCCGGTTTGCCGGCAGATGCAGTTTTGTCGGTATTGGCATTGCCAGGGCTGACGGCCTATCAGGGTTTGATGAACATGGCGAACCCTAAAGCCGGTGAAACACTGGTTGTGTCGGGTGCCGCAGGCTCTGTGGGCTCCATGGTTGGGCAGATTGCCAAAGCCGAAGGTTTGCGTGTGATTGGCACTGCGGGCAGTGACGAGAAGTGTCGTTGGCTGGAAGACGAGCTCGGCTTCGACAAGGCCATCAACTATAAAACCGCTAATCTCGAAGAGGCTTTGGCTGAAGCTGCGCCCGAGGGCGTTGATGTGTATTTTGAAAATACGGGCGGTCCCGTACAGTTGGCCGTTTTTGACCTCATGAATGCACATGGGCGAATCATTGTGTGTGGCATGATCGCCGATTACAACACCGACACGCCAGCGCCAGGGCCCAACTGGATCAGTATCATCAAAAAACGTCTCACCATTCAGGGCTTCGCGATGCCAGATCATTGGGATCAAGTGCCGGATATGTCGCAGAAGATGGCTCACTACTGGATGAACGGGCAGGTGAAATTCCGCGCGCACAAATTGCAAGGCCTGGAGAGTGCAATCGAAGGAATCAATCTGCTGTTTACCGGCGGCAACAACGGTAAGTTGATGGTAGAGCTGTAATGAACGCTACCGCTCCCACTAACGCAACACTGCAGATCGACATGGTATCTGATGTGGTCTGCCCCTGGTGTTCAATCGGCTACCAGCGCTTGAAAAAAGCGCTGGCAGAATTTCCCGATCTTGCGGTTGAACTCAATTTTCGGCCGTTCGAATTAAACCCGTCTATGCCCCGGGAGGGGCAAAACGTTAACGAGCACATTGCAGAAAAATACGGTGCTGACCCATCCAGTATTGAGCAAAATCGTGCACGTTTACGAGCGGTGGGAGAAGAGGAGGGTGTGCATTTCAAAATGGACGGTGAAGGGCGTATTTACAACACGTTCCTCGCACATAAACTATTGCACGAAGCGGAAGCGCTCGGCACACAAGAGGCTTTAAAAGTCGCTTTGATGCAAGCCTATTTTAGTGAACGTATGGATGTCTCTTCGCCAGAGGTATTAGTTGAAATCGCTTCCCGCCATGGCTTTTCCAAAGAGTCAGCCGAGGCCGTGCTGGCCGATGAAACTGTGACGCAGCAAGTGAGGGAAGAACAGCGCAGCTATTCCAATATGGGAATAAGTGCGGTGCCAACGTTCATTTTTAATGGGCAATATTCAATGAGTGGTGCCCACGATGTGTCTACGCTCAGCAATGTCATTAAAGACATTCTGAGCAAGCAGGAAGCGGCTGTTCATTGAGGGTAAGTTTAAGACCTCATGTCGATTAGATAGGGGCGTGAAAAACGCCCCTATCTATTTTGCAGCGGTTCAAGATTGTGCATTGCCAAAGTGGTTTTCCACCAAGCTTGTGTCTTCGTTGAACGAGCTTTATCAATAGATAACCTTTCACCCATTATGGGTGTGAGCAGAGACAAGGATTGTTGATCCGCGAGCGCACTTAGTCGTTCGAAAGGTTCATACCAAGGGTGTAGGGCTAAATCAAACGTGCCGTTGTGCACGGGCATGAGTGCTTCGCCTTTAAGATCGATGTGAGCCTGTAGTGTTTCCTCTGGTGTCATGTGCACGTCAGACCAGCTGGCGTCGTAGGCGCCATTTTCCATAATGGTTAAATCAAAGGGGCCGAAACGCCGCCCGATTTCTTTAAATCCCTCGAAGTAACCTGAGTCGCCACTGAAGAAAATGGATTGATCTTTTGACTGAATCACCCAGGACGCCCAGAGTGTTTGGTTATTGTCTGACAGCGAGCGCCCGGAGAAGTGTTGGGCGGGTGTTGCTGTGAACTTTACGTCACCTTGTGTGTGATGCTGCCACCAGTCCAGCTCTTTAATCTGATTGGATTCGACTCCCCATTCCTGCAAGTGATTACCAACACCCAGTGGCACAATGAATTGCGGTACCTTATCTTTCAATTGTTTGATGGTCTGCTTGTCCAGGTGGTCATAGTGATCGTGGGAAATAATCACACCAGCGATATCGGGCAAGTCATTCAGTTCAATGGGCACAGGGTGGAAACGTTTGGGCCCCACCCAGCTCAGGGGAGACGCCCGCTCAGAAAACACGGGGTCAATTAACCAGTATTTTTGCTCCAGGAAAAGCAGCAGGGTTGAGTGGCCCAAACGATAAATGGCCGCGTCACTTGAGTTGGCTTGCTCCAAACTCTGGCGACTTTGCCGGATCAGGGGAATAGGGGCGCTGGGTTCGGTATTCACGCGTTTTGCCAGTAAATAGCGAGTGGCCGCTTTAAAAAATGAACTGGCGCCTTTGGGGGCTTGTTGGATCTGATTCCGAAATTTCCCCGATTGATACTGGGCCGATTCGCTAAATTCCGAATCTCGGGACTGAAGGGCACAACCGGCCACTGTAAACACCATAATTCCTCCAAAAATCAACAAGATATATGACTTCATCTGCTCTACTCGCAACGTTGGGCTTGTTTAAATAGACTGAATAAGTAAACTATACGGTGTAGTTTACTGAAGGTTGTGAAAAAGTAAACTACCTGGTGTAAACTTTCGCGTTAATAAAGGTAAAGGGCAATTACCCGCTGTGCTTTGGAGAGCCAAATGGAGAAAAAACTGACACTGAGCGAGCGCAAGCGAGCGGCCATCGTAGAGGCGGCCATTGAGGAGTTCAGAGACAAGGGTTATCAGGCCGTCAGCATGGATTCACTGTCTGCAAGGGCGGGGGTATCCAAACGCACCGTTTATAACCACTTTGACAGTAAAGAGGCCTTGTTTCAGGAAATTGGGAGGCAGCTGTTCGAGGTGAGCGCGGAGATGACAAGCATGAGTTATCAGTCGCATATTCCTGTAAAAGACCAACTGCTCGACTTTGCCATGAGGGAAATTGACATGCTGAAATCTGAGCGATTCCGGGACTTGTCGATGATATTGTTTCCGGAGTGTATTCACACTCCGGAACTAGTGGCCTCCACATTTGAGCTGCTAGGGGGGAACGAACAGGGGCTGGAAGTCTGGATCGCAGCGGCCGTCAATGACGGCGCGTTGAAAGATGTGGACCCTGCTTATGCCTCGAGTCAGTTTCTGGGTTTGATCAAGGGCTGTGCTTTCTGGCCGCAACTGCTTCAGGGGGCGCCAGTCCCTGATCAGCAGCGGTGTGAGCAAATTGCGAGCGATGCAACCGGTATGTTTTTGGGCTACTACGCAGCATAGTCAGTTGTTGTGTTCGATCAGCTCTTGGGGTCGAAGACCTCTTCAATGGACAGAGAAAAAACCTCTGCAATTGAGAATGCCAGGGTGAGGGAAGGGTCGTGTTTTCCTGTTTCTATCGCGTTAACAGCCTGGCGCGATACACCCAGTCTCTGCGCTAGTTCAGCCTGAGACCACTTGTTTTCTGCTCTGAGGACACGCAATTTATTCTCCATCGTAATGTCTCATCAAAATGAAATTCACAAGGCCTGACATGAACGCGACGGTGGGTAGCAGCCAGATGACGCTGATGGGTGGCACAATGCCCAATACCCTTTCAAGCATGCCGTAGGTAAATGACGCTGCGCCCAGAATGCCGATTGTCCAAAGTAGGGACTCGCCGTGAACGCGCTGCATAAACTCGTCCATCTGTCGGTAGTTTCTGACGACCGAAAGTACTAAAAACAAGATGGGCACAACGGGCGCTACCGTGACGGCCACTTTCGCCCAGGTCGCTAGATCGAAGAGTTCCAGCGCAAAGGTTTGCACGACCAATAATCCGAGAAACATCCCGATATGCAGGCCGAAGTTCTTAAGAAATCTCTTTTCAGTGTCTTCGAGTTTGTCAGTCATTACTTTTCCTCAATGGTTTAAATGTCGTGTTGTCACGACAGGGTGTAAAGCTTGCCTGACAAAAGAGGGGGTGTCAACTATACCTGACAAATTGACATGGATTGTTGACATTGAAGCGCTTTGCCTGCAATCCAGTGTATTTTTTCCCCTTTAGACGGAAAAATTTTTAAGCGATTGGATAGAAGCGAATCATTACCTCACCCGACCTTATTTGAGTTGGACCCATAAATAGTATTTCCCTTGCATATCACCTACTTAGTTCCTCAATAAAGATTCCTTCTTAAGATGACCGCCTCTGCAATTTCGATCATTTTATGCAACGGATTTCAGCGAAGAATGAAATCCGTTGCATAAAGTTTATGAAATGCGTTGCAATGATCATTAAAAATGGCATACAGTATTCATCAGCAACACTACGGAAGGTCTCAAGATTGAGTGAAGAAACGGAGAAGACCTCGTTGCTAGAGCAACTACACTAATTAAATAACCCGGCTTAAGCCGTTCATCGTAAGGGGATGATTATGCAAAAGACACTTTTATCATTGGCCGTTCAAGGCGTGCTGTTATCACTATCAGCAAGCACCTTGGCCGCTGACGAACCAGCCATTGAAGAGTTTTTTCTGGAAGAGGTTGTTGTAACGGGCACGGCCGGTGGCGGAGAAATGCGCAAGTTGGATGCCAGCTTCGCAATCACCAATGTTTCTGAAGAAGACATCATTAAGTTCTCCCCTAAGAGTACCGCAGACCTGTTGAAAACGATTCCGGGTGTCTGGGCTGAGAGTTCTGGTGGTGTTGCCGGTGCAAATGTTTTTGTGCGAGGTTTTCCCGGTGGCGGTGACGCGCCGTTTTATACCTTACAGCTTGAAGGTGCGCCTGTTTTCCCCCCAGCAACCCTATCATTTCTTGAAAATACAACACTCTTTCGCATCGATGAAACCATTGAGCGTGTTGAAGGCCTCCGCGGTGGTCCTCAATCGGTACAAGACAATGGCCAGCCCGGATTAACCACAAACTTTCTGTTGAAACGTGGCGACGAAGAGACTGAAGGTCAAATTAAATACTCAACCTCCGATTATGACCTGCAGCGTTTTGACGCGGTACTGAGTGGAGAACTCAGTGACGGTTTGTATTACATGATGGGCGGGTATGTCAGTTCTTCACCTGGCATTCGTGACGCAGGTTTTAATGCTGAAGAGGGCAGTCAGTTCACAATCAATATCACCAAAGAATTAGACAATGGTGAAATGAATGTTTATCACCGCACAACTGACGATCACGGCACCTGGTATTTGCCTGCCGCGCTGAATGTGCCGGGCATTGACGCAAGTTATGTTCAGAACGGCACACTTAATCGACAGCAAACCATACTGGTGGGCCCGGACAATACAGAACGTCGCGTGGATCTGGCTGACGGCCGTGGTTGGGATGGTTCGGTATCTGGTTTTAACCTGAATATCGATTTGACTGAGAACTGGAGCCTGAGCAACAGTTTAAACTTCACCTCCGGTGATGCAGACACAGTGGGTTTTGTGCCAAATGGCGGGGCCTTAACTGTGTCTGACCTACTGGGCGCACCGACCACCGGCGCAGTGACGGGCAGAACCATTGGTGAATCTGAATTTGTACAGCAATTTGGTACCTGGGAAGTTAGAAAGCAGATTGAATCCCTAACCAACAACATGGCTTTCAGTGGCCGCTATGAGAATTTTACGGTGGTATTGGGTTACTACACTGCCGCAACATCAGTAGAAGAATTTTGGGCTCTCGGAAACCATCAGTACTACGTGGTTGAAGATGGTGGCGAACTCATAACGGGTGCAGAGTGTGTGGACAGCTGTGGTTGGAACTACGATATCGATGCGTCGGGTGATTCGACCGACAACGCGTTCTATTCCACACTGAGTTACGATGTTTCTTCAGACCTGTCTTTAGATGTGGGTGTCAGAACCGAAACACACGATGTTGAATACAGTGTTGACGAAGGCCTCACCGGTTCAATCAGCAAGTTTGTTAAATATGACGAATCAAAAACCTCCTATACGCTCGGTGCCAACTATGCGCTGGATGAATATTCAGGTTTGTTTGCTCGGGTTAGCCGCGGGTACAAGTTTCCTTATTTCGATGATTTCAGAGATAACTATGGCGACTACACCAGCGGCGATGACTTGATTAAAGAAGTTAATCAGTTTGAACTCGGATACAAAGTGGTGCACGAGAACCTGTCTGCCTACCTGACATTCTTTGGCAATGAGGTGAGTGACAGTTCAGTTACTTTGCCGGGCACCCCTGCTGTAGATGCCACGACCGAAGCCTATGGTTTGGAAATCGATGCAAAGTGGGTTCATGACAGTGGCATTTCTCTGCTGGTGAATGCAACCATTCAGGAAACTGAAATCGTTGAAGGCGACGCGAATATTGGCAACGAATCTCAGCGCCAACCGGGTTACCAGGTGCGTTTGTCTCCAAGCTACGACATTCAGCTGTCTGATTCTATGAGTGCAACGGTTTATGGCTCATTGAGTGTGGTTGATGATCGCTGGTCCGACAGTGCTAACTCCGTTGAACTGGCGGGTTATGAAAAAGTGGACCTGGGTGTGATTCTTAATGCGAGTGAAAACCTGAATATCCAGCTGGTGATGGATAATGTTACCGACGAAAAGGGTGTTACAGAAGGCGATCCTCGCAACCCCGATGCACCTAACGGGCGGTATATTATGCCCCGAAATATCAAGTTGAGTGTCGGTTACGCATTCTAACTGGATAAATCTGGCTTTCGCCTACTCGGCACCCCGGTTCTTCCGAGGTACCGAGTGGGCGGAAAGCATCGTATAGTTAAGTTTCCCTACTCGACGCGCTGAGAACAAACTATGAAATTTTGGGCCATAAAATCTTCGCTGTTTATCAATTACTTTGTCTTTGCCATATTGCTCAACAGCGTTGGAACCGTAATTTTCCAGGTTCAAAATAGTTATGGAATCAGCGAGTCTTCGGCGAGCACCCTTGAAGCATTCAAGGATCTCAGCATCGCCATCACGTCTTTTTTAATTGCGTCTTTCATCACACAATTTGGTTTTAAGCGGGCAATGATGGTGGCCCTTGGCGCGGTCAGCCTGATGTGTCTGGCAATGCCGCAAGTGCCGCAATTCTGGATGACAAAACTGTTGTTCGCCACGGTCGGCATGGGGTTTGCCGTATCAAGGTCTCTGTATTTGCCTGTATTGGTTTAGTCACCGCAGACAAAAAAGAACACGCGAGTCTGATGAATTTTATCGAATCCTTCTTTATGGTCGGTATTCTCAGCGGTTATTTTTTCTTTAGTGCCTTTGTTAACGACAGTGATCCCGGTTCAACCGAGTGGCTGAATGTATATTATTTACTCTCAGGGCTTTGTATTGTTGCCATGTTGTTGATGGCACTGACCCCGATGGAAGAATCACTTAAACGCTCCGCGAATGCAGGTGAATCGACTGGTGGCTACTGGGAAATGTTCAAGTTGTGCCGAGAGCCTCTTGTCTATCTATTTATCATTTGTGCTTTTCTCTACGTATTGATTGAGCAGAGCATTATGACGTGGCTGCCCACATTCAACAGCCAGGTAATGAATATGCCGGCGTCGCTGAGCATACAAATGGCGAGTATTTTAGCCGGGGCAACCGCGCTTGGTCGCTTTGGTGCGGGCATTGCTTTGAAACATATCGATTGGTTTACTCTGTTGTTTATCTGCCTGTTACTGGCCGGCGCATTGGTATTAACCGTATTGCCGATGGCGGGCATAGCCAGAACAGAGGCCATCACCGGGTGGTCGAATGCACCCTTAGCCGCCTTTATGTTTCCGCTGATTGGTTTGTGCCTGGCACCTATTTATCCCGCTATTAATTCGGTGATTTTGTCAGCACTGCCTCATTATCAACACGCCCCTATGGCGGGTTTGATTGTTGTTTTCTCCGCTCTTGGTGGCACCACAGGCTCATTGATCACGGGCACACTCTTTGAGGTATTTGATGGACGTACGGCTTTTTACAGTTCGCTGCTGCCCTTGTCGTTAATACTCTTCACCCTTTTTCTATTTAAGAGAAAAACCCTTACTCAGTTGCAGGTCCAGCATGTCTAGATTTACCCCGCCCAACATTTTGTTTGATGAGCTGTTTTACGCAGTGCAGCGCTCGAATCGTTTTCCCGATTCCAAGACCTTTGCAGACGCGATTCCCAGGCGATGTTCAAAGGATATCGTCACGGAATATTTGCATCAGCGGGATCAGGCAGACTTTGACCTGGCCGATTTTGTCGACCAGAATTTTTCTCTGCCAAAAGACATACAGAGTGTCTCGAAAGATCACCTGGAGACAGAAATTAAACAGCAGATTGAGCGTTTATGGTCGGTGCTTCGGCGCGAGAAAGATCAGGAAGAAGGTTCTTCCCTGATCGCTTTACCAGAGCCCTATATTGTGCCGGGTGGTCGTTTCCGGGAGATTTATTATTGGGATAGTTATTTCACCATGATGGGCCTGGCTGAGTCGGGCCATGTGGATCTGGTGGAGCATATGCTCAATAACTTTGCTTATTTACTGGATGAGCTGGGTCTTATTCCCAACGGTAACAGAACGTATTATTGCTCGCGTTCGCAGCCGCCTTTTTTCGCAATGATGGTGGAACTGCTCGCCAAAACAAAAAATGATGACAGTGTTTATGTACAGTATCTGCCGCAATTGAAAGCAGAGTATGCTTTCTGGATGGAAGGGGCAGAGACCTTGACAGAGTCTGGGCAAAGCCACCGCCGGGTCGTGAAGGTGGGGGACCATTTCCTCAATCGTCACTGGGACGACAGCCCCATTCCCCGCCAGGAGAGTTACCTCGAAGATATCGATTCAGCAGAACAATCCTCTCGTTCTGCACAATCACTCTACCGCGATATTCGCGCCGCGTGTGAAACGGGATGGGATTTCAGTTCACGCTGGTACGAGCAGCCCGATAACGCCGACAGCATTCGCACAACACAGATTTTGCCCGTTGATCTGAACAGCCTGTGTTACAAACTGGAAACCGTTCTGGCAAAGGCTAATCGGGTGGCGGGAAACCAGGAGGAGAATCAGCGTTTCCTGTTACTGGCCGAACAGCGCAAACAGGCTATTCAAAATGTATTTTTTGATCAAGACAAGGGCGTATTTTCCGATGTCTTGATGTCTTCACTTCAGTCGACCGGCGTCAGCTCTCTTGCAATGATTTATCCTCTTTGTTTCAACTTGGCCACTGCGGAGCAAGCTGCGCAAGTTGCCACCGCTTTGAAAAATCATTTCCTGAAACCTGGTGGTTGGGTGACGACTCAACACCATTGCACTCATCAGTGGGATGCCCCCAATGGTTGGGCGCCACTTCAGTGGATGGTGTTTCAGGGTTTGAACAACTATGGTCACCCTGAACTTGCGACTGAAGGTGCAAGGCGCTGGCAGGACAACGTGCTGTCCGTTTTTGGAGAGAGTGGTCAATTGCTTGAGAAATATAATGTCGAGCAACTCGGCACCCTGCCGGGAGGCGGGGAATACGATGTGCAGCTGGGGTTTGGGTGGACTAACGCAATTTACCTGGCCTTAAGCAATCGTATTGACTGAGGCAAGTCTCTCCCATCGTGCGCAAGCCAATCGATTAGGGGTGCTAGTTATGCCAATAGCGAGGTGCTAGACTGTTGGCCTAACCGGCTTAATCACCTCTGGTGGAGAGAACGTAGTTCCAAACATGGCTAAACGTATCACTACGATGGATGAAATTGCCCTGCGGGCAAACATATCCAAAACCACCGTCTCCAGAGCACTCAGTGGCAGTCCTCTTGTTAACGACAAAACACGCGAACATGTGCTGGCCGTTGCCCGTGAGCACGGCTATGCGGTGAATCGCAACGCGCAAAAATTGCGCAACGCCCGATCCAACACCATTGCGGTGTCGATGGATTTCCACTCCCACCGCAAAAACCATATTTCAGACCCCTTTATTTTTGAATTGCTGGCGGGTGTGTCCGAGGCGCTGGGTGAAGAAAACCTAGATCTTCATTTGATTGCGCCCAATCGCAACACGCTGGAGTCTTGGCAGGAGATGCAGGCCTCTAAAGCGGTGGATGGTTTTATTTTTCTCGGTCAGGGTCACCGGGAAGATTTGCTGGAGCAATTTTCTGCCCTCGGCGCACCCATGGTCACCTGGGGGGCAAAAAGATTTAAAGAACCCTATTGCATTGTGGGCAGTGACAACTTTTTAGGTGGGCAAACCGCGGGGCGATACCTGCTGGAGAAAGGTCGCAAGAATATTTTGTTTGTGGGAGATGCTGAATTTCACGAAATATACTGGCGCCTCGAAGGTTTGAAAAATGTGGTTGAGGCAGAGCCCGATACCCGTGTATCGACCATGACACTCAGTAAATTTTCATATGAATCGGCCTATCAGTCGGCCATGGAGTTCTTTTCTTCCACGGCGGAGCCCTGTGACGCCGTTTTTGCCTATAGCGACACGGCAGCCATGGCGATTATTCACGTGCTCTTGAAAATGGGTTTAAAGGTGCCAGAGGATGTTTCGGTCGTGGGATACAACGATATTCCCACATCCGCATTTTTTAGCCCCGCGATCACCACCATTCGTCAGGACGTTCACCAGGCAGGGGACATGCTGGTGAAAAAACTGGTCAAGTTAATCGACGGTGTTAAAACCCGGTCAACCTCGATTGGGGCCGAGTTGATTATTCGCGATACCTGAGCTCAATCGTTACCACATGCCTGACGTTTATCCGCCAGGCCATTTCTTCTCTTCTCTATTAGTTAACGGGCAAACCCAGACGTTTCAGGGCATAAAGGCGGGTGACATACGCCAGCTTGATCCCTGTTGCCGCCAACAAAGTACCTATATGGGCACCAATCAGCACCGGTAGAGGTAACAGCGCTTCCATTGGGTAGGCAAACAGAACGGTGACTGCCAGCATTATTACGGCGACAATCAGGGCTATATGGGCGTTTTTTAGTAATTTTTGATGGTTCATTTTCAGTGCTCCGTCTTGCTTCTTAAAGATGCAATATAAATGCATGTTTTATAAGATGCATTATAGGTGTATCTTTAGGCCTGTCAACAGTAAAGGAAAGAATATTGTGCAATTAACGCGCTATACGGATTACGGCCTGCGGGTTCTGACCCTGCTTGCCGTACTGCCACCCGGCCGCAAAACCAGCATTGATGAGATGTGTAAGACCTTTGATCTATCGCGAAATCATGTGAATAAGATTGTTCACCAACTGGGCAAGCTGGGGTGGGCGGCTACCAGTCGGGGCAAAGGGGGCGGGGTGACTCTGGGGCAGCGTGCAGACTTGATCAATATTGCCGAGGTTGTTCGGGCGCTGGAGCCCGGCATGGCCTTAATCGATTGCCAAAAACCCTATTGCCACCTGGCGCCGGTCTGTCGCCTGCAGGGTATATTGGCGGGTGCATCCCGTGCCTTTATTGAGTCTCTGGGGCAATACACTCTGGCGGACTTAGTAAGCAAACCAGAGGAAATCACTCAGGTTTTACATTTTGAGGTATAGACCTCTGCCTTAGTGGCAGCAGTCAGTCTTGGTCAATCTGTGTTTTCAGCGCCCTGACAGTGGCTGAACATCCAGGGATGTCTGAGTACACAAGCTCTCCATTACTTGAGCGGCTGAGCTCCGCGGCGTTGGCTTCATCGGTATCGATATGCATTTCCAGTTGATAGCCGTGGCTTACGCGCACCAGCACATCGCAAAAAATCAGATCTCTGGGGCCTCCGCTGATAGACACTTCCACTTCGTCTTTGTTTTTTACCCCGAAACGCTCGGCATCATCGGGGTGCATATGAATATGTCGTCTGGCACAGATCAAACCCTCGGCCAGCAGTACTTTACCTTTGGGCCCCTCAAGGGTGATGGGGGCCGACCCTTTGACTCGGCCGGAATCTCTTACAGGTGCATCAACACCGAGGAGGTATTCGTCGGTACGGCTGACTTCAACCTGGTTCTTGCTGCGCAGTGGGCCCAGCAACCTGACACCGTCAATACGATCTCTAGGCCCGATTAAAGACACTTTTTCCTTGCAGGCAAATTGACCTGGCTGGGAGAGATCGGCGTGATGGGTGGGTTCTGCATCTCGACCAAACAGAGTGGCAAAGGTGTCTTTGTCCAGGTGAATGTGCCTGGCGCTGACGGCAATGGGAATAGTCTTTGGCGCGTGAAGGCGTGCCTGTTGACGCAATAAACTTGCTGTCTGTTTGGCAATCATGAGCTCTTCGTTGGTTTTCACCACAAGTGTGGCGACACGCGAAAGCGGAGTGCTAATACAAGCCACAGGGTTGAGCGCATCAACCTTTGCGTCCTGGTTGCTGTCTTCATCGAATTGCACACCCAGAAAATCAAGCCGCTGTAAAAGCCGTTGGCGCAAGGTTACGCTGTTTTCGCCGATACCACCGGTTAAAACGATACCGTCCAGACCGCCCATTGTGGCCGCGTAGGCACCGATATACTTTTTTATCCGGTGGGCGCAAACCGCAATCGCAAGGCGGGCACTGTCGTTGCCTGCGGCCGCTTCTTTTTCAATTTCTCTCAGATCATTGCTGAGGCCAGACAGCCCTTTAAGCCCGCTCTGTCGGTTTAAGAGTGCTTCCAGTTCGTCGGCACCTGAGACTTCTTCACGCAACAGTTGCACGATAACACCTGGGTCAAGATCGCCAGAGCGCGAGCCCATCACCAGCCCTTCGAGTGGTGTCATTCCCATGCTGGTATCGGTAGAGTGGCCCATTTCCACTGCACAGGCACTGGCGCCATTGCCCAAATGCAAGGTCACCAGACGCAGTTCCGCCAGGGGGCGGCCAAGATAGGAGGCTGCCAATTGGGCGACATAGTGGTGGGAGCTGCCGTGAAATCCGTAGCGGCGAATGCGATGTTTGTTGGCCAGATCGCCGTCGATGGCATAGTGGCTGGCGCGGCGAGGTAATGTTGTGTGGAACGCGGTATCAAAAATGGCCGTGTGAGGAATATCGGGCAGGGCGAGCCTGGCGGCACGAATACCGGCAATGCTGGCGGGGTTGTGCAGGGGCGCCAAGGGTATCCAGGCTTCGATTTCAGTGATGACCTTTTCATCGATCAGTGTTGCATCTCGGAAGCTGTCCCCGCCGTGCACCACCCGATGCCCAACGGCGTCAATGGTCTGGCCATCGATTGTTGTAAGCAGTTGGCTAATTGCCGCATCGTGAGATGTGCCGCCGAGCTCTATCAAACCTTTCAATAAAGGCGTTTGCTCTGCGGGATTAATTAGCTGGTATTTCACGCTCGATGAACCACAATTAATGACCAGAATATTCATAATTCGTGTTGTTTCCCTGCTGTCTTTTTTATAGCTCCAGGGCTAATAAAGCACGCTCTATGACAGGTTTCAAGGCGGTGATTTTTTTTCCGCCCCGCGCCAGGGCCGCCGTGCCGTGTAACAGCGTGACCAGATACAGGGCCAGTTCGCCACTGTTGTGCCGAGCGGGAAGGTTGCCTTTGTTTTTTTCTTCCTCCAGGAAGCTGGTAAGAAAGGCCTCGGTAAAATCCCGGGCTTTTTCAATGGTGTCAAATGCCTCTTCAGGCAGGCATTCGCCCGCGGATTCGGAAACACACAGCGAAATATAACAACCCTTGGGTTCTTCCTCATCACACTGGGAGCGCAAGGCAGAAAACAGGTAGCCTTTTAAACGCTCGCCCAGCGATACGTTTTCCTGCTGCAGGTATGTGATATGTGGAGTGGCATAGTGTTCTATGTAGTACTCAGTGGCCTGAACAAAGAGCTGCTCTTTATTGCCAAATGTGGCGTACAGACTAGGTTTGTTAATGCCCATTCCCGTGGTCAGGTCGCTCAGGGAGGCGCCTGCATAGCCTTTTTTCCAGAAAACCCGCATTGCGGATTTCAGCGCCTGCTGCTCGTCAAATTGCCGCTGTCTGCCGCCTGCCATAACACCCTCGTAAAAAATGATAAAAAATAAGTTGTGTTTATTATACCGATCGGTACAATGATCGCAAATGTACTGATCGGTACAGATGAGTGACTTGTTGCTTATCACCCACAATATCAAAGGAGCACACCATGAGTTTTACACTTCAGAATAAAACGGCATTAGTCACAGGCGCCAATCGCGGCATCGGTAAAGCGATTGTAAAGACGTTCATTGAAAATGGCGCAAGCAAAGTTTATCTCGCCGTGAGAGACCCGGAATCTACACTTGAGCAAGCTCAGGAGTATGGTGACAAGGTAGTCACGCTAAAAGTTGATATGAATGATGCGGCTTCTATTAAAGCCCTGGCCACACAAGCTCAGGACGTGGACATTGTGGTAAACAATGCCGGTGTGCTGGAGGTGGCCGATCCATTGAGTGACAACATTGAGGAGGCCTTAAATAAAGAGCTTACCATCAATACCTTTGGGCTCATCCGCGTGGCTAATGCGTTTGCGCCAGTGTTGGAAAAGAACGGAGGCGGCGCATTTGTGCAATTAAACTCAATTGCCTCGATCGCCAATTTTGCAGGTTTTACCAGCTACTCTGCCTCCAAAGCGGCAACCTATTCGATCACCCAGGGTTTGAAAACACAGTGGTTATCAAAAAACATCCAGGTATTGAGTGTGCACCCGGGTCCCATTAATACGGGCATGGCTGACAAGGCTGGTTTTGTTGAGATGGCCGAACCAACTTCAGTTGTGTCTGAAGGCATTGTGAAAGCGCTGGCCGCGGGAGATTTCCACCTCTTCCCCGATACCATGGCCAAGCAGTTTGAAGCGGCCTATCAAGGGTTTGCTGAAAACATTGTCGAAGCAAACTTTGAACAAGAAGCGTAGTATTCACCCACACAGTTTAATTCCAGTTGCACTTGAGAAGGTGCAACGTCAATTTTTTTGAACAAAGAGTAATGTCATGTCTAAGTCTGTTGTAATCACCGGTGCTAATCGTGGCATCGGCTTGTCTTTTAGTCGTCTGTACCACGATCGGGGTTATAACGTGTTTGCGGTCTGCCGGTCTGCGTCCCCTGAACTCAATGAGCTGGGTGTCAATGTTATTGAGGGCGTGGATGTTGCCGACGAGGCGGGGCGCGAACACCTGGTCTCAGCCTTGAACGGGGTAGAGATTGATTTACTGATTAACAATGCGGGCATTCTTCGCAATGAATCGCTTGGCAGTATCGATGCGGATTCTATTCGCCAGCAATTTGAAATTAATGCCGTGGCACCCGTGTTGGTCACCGAGGCATTGATGGGGCAGTTCACCGCAGATGCAAAGCTTGCCTTAATTAACAGTCGTATGGGC
>CAJWCA010000034.1 GCA_913020395.1 uncultured Cellvibrionales bacterium
ATGATGGCGCCGGGCTCGACAGGGAACAATTGCTCTCTCGCTTGCCAGAGCACCTTGCTCAAAAGCCCACCCGGAAAGATGACTTGCAGTTTGTGTTTGACCTGCCCCGGTGCACCCACGGTCACGCCACACTCGACTCAGGTCGTATGATTGGTTTGTCTGCGGTAAAACAAGAGTACTCAAAACTGGCCGGTTTCGCCGAAGTTGACTCAAAGATCGGAAAAGGGACTTCCTTTACTTTCCACCTGCCTTTGCACTAACGGCATTAGAATGTGTATTCTGCACTCAACCAATAGGATCTCCCAGGCAGCGGAGTAAGAGAATTGTTATAACCCAGACTGCGTTGACTAAAGTCATTACCCGCATTGGCCGTTCTCAGCCCCGGACCCAGAGCGTCTTTGTCCAGAATATTCTCAACCTTAAGGTACAGGCGAATGGCGCCCCAAGTATGCCCTACCGTTAAGTCAAACATCACTCTGGATGCGAGCCCTATACCTTGCGGCACAAGCACATTGCGTGAATAAAGGTTGGCTCTATACAAAAAATTGCCTTTCAGATTGAGATTCCATCGTTCGCCAACCGGAAGATTAATTGACGCATTAATTTTGTGAGGGGCAATGTCGCCCAGCGTGATGTCATCATCAACCCACTCCCCCACATCGTGGTCGTAGCGCCTGTCACTTTTTGGTTCAGTCCAGCTATAAAAAAATGTCCCCGAAATCGCGGCGCTTTTTGGGATGAAATTGGGGTACTCGAAGCGGCCGCGATACTCCAGGCCGACAATTTCCCGCGACGCGTCATTCAGGGCAGACTCACGTATTACGTTGTCGTACCAAGCGGAGTAGAGTGAGACTTCATGCAACCAGTTCCCGCCCTGATGCATAAGGATAAACTCCAGATTGTGCCCCTCCTCCGGACTCAAGTTCGGATTTTCATTGCGTCCACTCCAACCACCATACAGTTGTTGGGCCGGGGGCTCCTGAAAGCCTTCGCCATAAACGAGTTTTAAAATGGTTTTATTATCGTTCATACGATAAATCCCAGACACTCTTGGGCTGGACGAACGCCCCCAGAGGCTGTTGTTGTCATATCTGAAGCCGACATTTAACCGCCACGGACCTCGATCAAAAATACTTCCTACATAAACGCCTTTATCGGTATACGTCTGCCGATTATCGGATGGTGATGTGCTGCGTGGCTCGCCTGAAAAGTCATAGGTCGGATCAGTGCTGTGAAAGATGGCTGCTCCATAGCCGTGTGGTCCCGGATCATCACTCGGCGTGGTTGAACTGTATGCGCCCCAGTACCCAGGGATATCATAGGCTTTAGAGACATCACTGTTTTTATAGCGCCAGCCTGAAATCAGCTTAAACTCAGGATTCACATCAAACTCGAGGTCTTGTTTAAATTCGTAGACATTCCCATCTGAACTCCATTGAGTATCACTCACAAAGGCATAATCCAACTGCCCTTCTCGCCAATCGGGCGCCGCTTCCGTCCACCCACCCCAGACTCGACTATCCCGGTAGAGAGCAAAGCTTTCTAATTGAATTCGACTCGAAACGGCCCAATTATTTTGCAGATAAACTTGCTGTGAGTCTCGGGACCAACCGTTATTCGTTTGCCCACGGTCAGCGGCGTAGGTTGCGCCGTACCCTTCCGTCGCCTCCCATAGGATCAATCCTGCTTTCCACTCACCGTAGCTTATGTCAGCCAGAACTCCCCAGTTATCAGTAGGGTCGTGATAGCGTCCATAAGCCACGCCATCATAACTTAGCCCTAGAGTAGGCCCCCATATGTCTGGATCGCTATACAGCTCGTTACTCAGAAAACCCCAGCGATCCGAAAGGTCTTCTTCATCACTCTTAAAAGCTCGAGCCGACAAACTGTATCTCAATTCCTTGAGGTTTCCACGTGCACTCAGCTCCATACCTTTGGAAGACCAACTGCCCAACTCTCCCCTCACTTTCAGCTGATGTTGTCCAGCGGAAAAATCGTCAGCATTTTTTGTAATAACATTAATAATCCCCAAAAAAGCGTTGGGTCCATAGTGCACAGAGGCCGGTCCATAGAGCACCTCCACTTTTTGAATGTTGGAAATGGGGTATTGCCGGGTGATTAAACCCAGCTGACTCCAGGTGTTGTTATCAACAACGCCGTTGATCATGAATAGTGTGCGGGTGGAGAATGGCGTTCGGTAACCTCGCTGGTAATAGGTAACCGGATCGGAAGAGCCGCTTTCTACGGTATCGAACCCTGGCAGGTCTGCGAGGATATCCATTAAGCTGTTGTAGCCCCGCTGGGCGAAGTCGGCTTCGTTAATAACAACAATAGCAGCGGGAGAATCGGCCAGGGTTTCTTCAACGCCGGAGGCTGTGGAAACTACAACGCTGAGTAACTGTTCAAGGGACATGGCATGTATGTCACTAGAGTCTTCAGCTTGAACCCGGCTCTGAGATAGCAACAGAACCGAAAAAAGCGCGACTAGAATGCGCTGGGGTGGCTGATCACGCCTTGTTTTTGCAGTGTCGCTCATGAAAAGGAATCCACTAGGGTCGCAATTGTCTATAGCTGCGTCCTTGCTGATGGCTTCCTTTGGTTTTAGGAGGTCCCTTTACTATAGCTTACAAAATTGAATAAGCGCGCTGTTATTATTCAATAGAATATATGACAAATTTCATATAGCTCTTGATAATAAATTTAAAGTGGCGCGCCCACTCTTCTCCGGCGAACTCTAATTTTCTACGGGAATCTCCAGATCACGGTTGTTTGTGACTTGACGATTGGGTTGAACCCACAAGATCAATGCTGTCGTTATAAATGCCCCAACCATACCCAGCGTTAATGGTGTTGCCCTTTGTTCTGCGTAGACGATTACATACGCCAAACTCAGGATACACAGGCTGAAAGCTGTTGTTTTTTTAAGGAATATTGCAGCTTGTTTTTCATCTTTCGCAAAGAGGCAATACATCTGGCTGCACAATAAAGTGATAAGCAATATGGGCAGTGGCACTACATTCAATATCACGCTGGAAAATGCGGAGACACTAAGGGAGAGCGGCACCCCCCAAACCAGCCCGCACCAGCTGTCGTTTATCCAGTCTTTAGTGCCTCTACGTGCTAACCAGATATTGATGCCCGACACTGATATCACAGTCATGGCAAAACCTAACAATAGATAGACAACTTTCACCCACTGCCCGCCAAACCAACCGAAGTGAATGCGATACACCGAATAAACCCACTGACGCGCCGCATCGCCATTGGTTAAACCTTGATTCCCTAAATAAGACCCATCGGCGGCAAAGCGATACATTTCAGAGTAACTGAGTCGCCCCGGCAGGGTTGCTGCAATTTCCATAAACTGATCACGCTGACCGAAGTTTTGTGCAACGATGTAGAAAGCACTTGCCTCAGGCGCTACTTCCGCCAAGCTGTCAAAGGCGCCTTGAACATTAAGGTTTTGAAGGGGGGCGTCGACTACAGGGTCTCCTCCATATACATCGTCAAACAGGGCTCCGCGGTCGCCGTCGTAGAAAACGGTGGCCGCCACAAATACCAGTGGACCAACAAGACCGAAGAAAGCGCCCGTGAGTGCGATCATTATGTGAAAGGGCAAACCCCACACTGAGAGGCGGTTGTGGATATCAGCCTGCTCCAGATGTCGGTTTCCGCCCAAGCGCAACTTAAAAGCGTCTTTGAAAATTCTGGGATGAGAGAATATTCCCGAAACAATCAGCGCGAGCAACATGGCACCGCAAGCACTAACGATCACTAAACCTATCGTTGTTGGAAGGTGCAAGTTAATGTGCAGCTCCTCTAACATCTCTGACCATTCATGTCGGGGCTGATCCCCTATAGACCCGTCTGCTTGCAGATACCAGGATTTGCCGTCACCAGATACTTGCATTCTGGGCATGTCATCAGTAGGCAAAATTGCATAGAGCGAGTGTGGGGGTTCTTCTGCGTTTTCAATGAACGCCTGCCAGGCAGTTTTTACCGTAACGGCATCGTAGTGAAGAAACTCTGCAACCTCGGGCTGTTCCCAGCGCTCAAAGGTTTTCATGAAGACTGCCAGCGTACCCGTTAGACAAATCAGATACATTAAGGCGCCGACGGTTAAACCGATAACGGAGTGGGCAGACAAGGATTGTTTAACGAGACCCTGGTCTTTAGATCTCTGTGTGATTTTGCTATTCACTGAACTCTCGCAAATTTAAATAAACTAACAACTATATTGATACATAACTGAAAAAACTTAGTAGTAAACAAACACCAGACACTAGGCCGCCGGATGTGACGATGAGGGCCTCTCGACGAAACCGCAGGCTAGCGCATACCCAAAAGGCGGTGATTCCCCACAGAGTAGGAAACAAAAAAGCCGCAACCACCCACTGCCCTCCAACACTTGTGGGTAAAAGTCGAACCAAAACAATAGAGACGAGAGCGGTACACACCATGGCCAGCGGACCGGCCACAAAAAAGGTCAAGGTTTTTTGCCCTAATCCTGTATCGCCGAGTGCCGAAGGTCCATTCGCCCCCCTGGTTTTAGTCCTCTCGTTGGCAGGGCGCCACTTAGCGCCCAAAGCAACCACTAAGCAGCCCAGCAAGGACCACACAACCAGGCTCAGGGTAATTCCAAATTCCGCGCCCTCAACGGCCGACCAGCAAGCAGCACCCGCCACAAGGCATAGCCAAGCAGCCACGACCATGACCCGATGTTGCCACTGTTTACCACGCCAGCCTTTGCGCAATAACACTGCACTCGCACTCAACAGCGTTAAAGCAGGCAGCAATAAAAATTTTCCTTCAACCATTACACCATCTCAGTTATTCAGAATTGGTAGGCGACGCGCCCTACGAGCGTTCTCCTTTCACCGGGGAAACAGTCACCCCGAGACAAACACGTTGAATAATACTTTTTGTCACCCAAATTGCGAGCGTTCAAGCTGAACTCCCAGCCATTGAGCTCATAGGCAATCATGGCATCTGCCAGCGTGTAGGAGGGCGTCTTTAATGTGTCCGCACCTCCATAACTATCACCGACATAGCGAAAGCCCACACCGGTTTTGAACCCAGCCCAAGGGCCACCGGGGCGATAACTAATCCAGCTAGACGCCTGGGTGTCGGGCACACTTGCCAGCCGCATACCCTCCGCACTTTCCGTGTGCAGTTTACTGATATTTAACTCTAATGTAAGGTCGTTCAGCGTTGCCTGTGCCTCCAGCTCAACGCCCTGTATTTCTGCCCTGCCCCTTTGCTGTTCAAACCCTGTGCCGGGGAGAGATGAGGGGTCTAGTAAATTACTCTGTTCAATCTCAAAATACGCCAGAGTCAGCAAGCCCGGAAACTCCGAGGGTTGGTATTTCAAGCCCAACTCCAACTGCTCACCTGTTTGGGGTTTCAACGCTTGCCCCAAGCCATTATCTCCCACCATCGGCTCAAAAGACTCTGCGTAACTCAGATACGGCGAAATGCCGTTTTCGAACTGATAAAGCACACCCGCACTAAGACTAAGCTCTTCGTCCGATTGAACATTGGTTCCTGTGACGGTTTCGGTTTCATCGTATCGGAGCCCCAACGTTAATCGCCAATTATCCAGGCTCAGTTGATCGCTCAAATAGATTCCAAGACCTTCAGTAGTGCTGCTTGGGTTATCTGAGTACAGCGCATTCAAAAGATCATCGGGAGGTACATTGCCATAAACCGGATTAAACACATTGATCCAGTAGCGGTCACCCAAGGCCGTTGATGGTGCACCAGGTGCAAATGCGTAGCCCAATGCGTAGGCGTAATAACCATCAGAATCGGTTGTAACATCCTGATACTGCGTGCCCATTAATAACTCATGTTCCCAAGCCCCCAATGACAAATCAGCCCGAAGCCTTACATCCAAGGCAAATTGCTCAGAGCTGGCATCACTGCGGTAGAAACTTCGGGGCACCGTGCCGTTTTCGTACAAACTACCATCGAGGTTATAAACAAAACGATCGCCGCCAATAAATGCGGGCCAGGCCTGCTGGTAATCTGACTCCGCATCGGTATAGCGAGTGGTCAACTCAACACTCCAGCGTTCATTGATCTGGTGATCTGCCAACACGGTAAATGAGATTGTTTCGGCGTCGTATCGATTAAATTCGGGTTCACCCAGATAGGTTTCACTCTCTATTTCCTGCCCACTGCTCACCGACTCCAAGGTGCCGGCAATCGGCAAAAACTGAGCTGCGGTATCGCTGTTTGTATCGGTGTAGTTAAGCAAAAAGGTTACCCGGGATGCCTCACTGGGCTGCCAGGTAAGAGACGGGGCAAAAACGGTGCTTTGGTCTTCAACATGATCTACTTGGGTGCCGCTGTCGCGATGGATCAGCACTGCACGGTAGAGCCACTGTTCACTCTCACCGATAGCGCCCGTTGAGTCCACATTCACCTGCTTGCGATCGTGAGTGCCCAACTCCATCGCCACCTCATGGCGAGCATTAGCCTGCGGCCGCTTGGAAACCACATTCACGATGCCGCCCGGCGAACCCTGTCCGTAGAGTACCGAAGCCGGGCCTTTTAGAATCTCCACCTGCTCGAGCGTATAAATATCCGGCCGTGTATTGTTGTAGTTTCCAAACAGAGATTGAAGGCTATCCTGATATTGCGGCACGTCGAGGCCCCGAGATTTGAGCCAGTCTCCACGGGTAGCGTAACCGTAGGTTTCACCAATAATACCCGCACTGTAAGTAAAAGTATTCGCCAGGCTCAGCGCGCCTTTTTCCTTCATTTGTTGTTGCGTTTCGATACTAATAGAACGTGCGGTTTCCAAAATCGGCGTGTCAGATTTGGTTGCCGAATAACGTGAAAGCTGCCCCGTGACCGTGAGCTGCTCTAAGGTGTCTCCGCTTTTCACCTCGGCCCAAACCAAGGCCGAACTTAACGAGGCCGATGTTAAACACAAGCCCGCTACCCACTGTCCCCTTCTCAATTACCTTCTCCTTTTTCTGAATAAATGCGATTCAAGTTGCCCCCACCCGAAATAAATCGTCGCGACAAATGACACCCGTGGTTGATGGCTAGCACTTTACAGAGGAGAAAACCTAAATGCAAATAATTCTCATTAAGGTTTAAAATGCTCGCCCACCATACGGATGACACTGTTTCGCTAAGCAGATTTTTTACTACACTGGAGGGTGTGTTCAATAAAATTGGGAAAGGGCGCGCACTAATGCACAACAGAATCGGAAAAATACTTTTATGCCTGTTTTTTATCTCTACAAGCCCTTCCAGTTGGGCAGACAAAAAAAACAGCAGCGCCGGCTTTCTCGATTTCAACCTATACCCCTACCTCAGCGACGTTGAGAGTGACAATGTTTTCACATTGAATATCGCCGCCACTCTACCCGGCAGATTCTCGTATTTCAGCCTGCTTAACATCGGTAACGTGGACAGTAGCAGTGAATTTGAAGACACCGCGACCTATTACACAGAACAAAGTATTCGGTGGAAAATTTCAGAAACCTCACCGCTTGATTTAACCATGCAGTTAAACTTTCGGTCCGGTGAAGACAATGACCGCCATCGGCTGGGTGTGCGCTGGCGCCTGAACGACACGCCCTATCTTTCTAATGCCCTTAACAAACTAAACCTGAGATATGCCGTAAACCTGCACGCGATTCAATTTGACCACGAGGATCCACATGTCTGGCAGCTAGAACATTCATTCAGGCTGGGGTTTCCCTATCTCTCCGATCGACTGTATCTGGCAGGCTTCATTGACCACACCTTTAATCAGGATTTACCGCCTCAGTTTCCCAGCAGCCCTATTGTTGCGGAGGCACAGTTGGGATACAGACTCTATGAGAACTTATTTCTTGTATCGGAATATCGTTTAAATGAATACCGTCGCTCAGACGTGAACAACCTGAGTGTCGGCATTCAATACAAAGTGGTGTGGTGAGCTGATGGCTCACATTACTCGGTAATGTCATCCCAATAAGGCGTGTCGCCACCAAAGGACTCAACCGCAAAATCCAGAAATGCTCTCACCTTCGCGGGCATATATTCCCTCTCTGGAAACACGGCATAAAATCCGAGATCGGGAATTCGGTAGCCTTCCAGCAGTTTCACCAGGCGACCCGCCTTAAGGTCCGGGCCGGCGACAAAAGTAGGCAGGCGGCCGATACCAGTGCCTTCCCGCAGAGCCTCTACCAGTGCCTCGCTGTTATTCACTCGGTAGTTCCCGGAAACACCCACAACAAAAGTTTCCCCACCCCGCTCCAGCGTCCATTCATTGGCGTCCCCCGCATAACTAAACAGCACACAGTTATGTTTCAGCAAGGCGTCCGCGGTGATCGGTCGACCGCAGCGTTCAATGTATTCAGGCGAGGCACATATCACCTGGCGCAGCGGCGCAAGTTTTCGGGCCACCAAGGTGGAATCTGGCAATTGAGCCGACGAGCGAATGCCCAGATCAAAACCCTCTGCCACCAGGTCTATTTCGCGGTCATCCATTAACAAATCGAGCTCCAATTTTGGATACCACTTCAAGAACTTGGGAATTAAGGGCGCAACGTGTAAACGACCAAAGGACATGGGGCTGCTTATTCTCAACTTTCCCTGGGGTTCGCCCTGCATTTCGGTCACGGCATCTTCCGCCTGATTAGCGGACATCAACGCCTGAGAGGCGTGTTCGTAGTAGCGCTGCCCGGCCTCAGTCAAACTGAGCTTTCTTGTGGTTCTATGCAACAGCCGCACCCCCAGACTGCTCTCCAGGCGATTAACTCGTTTGCTCACAGCTGATTTAGAAATGCCTAAAGTTCGCGCAGCCGCAGAAAAGCCCCCTGACCTTACCACTGCTACAAACACCGGTATCGCACCAAATCCTTCCATCACAGCCGCCCAATAGCTCACTTATTGTAGAGTTTAAGTTGACAGTTATTTTCCATAAAGCCGGATTGTTAGTCAATGGACCGTCAATTAAAGTAATCCCACACATTAACCAGCCGCTAAAGCGCTAAGCCAAAACAGTCAGAACACAGGAAAACATCATGAGAAACACCCGCGTAGAACAGCCCTTGCGCCAAAGCCCATTGACCAAAAGCCAAGCTCACGCGGGTATGTTTGTGTGGGCGGCACTGGTGGGCGCCTCTTTCCCAGCCGTTGAACTCATGAGCCAAGGGCTACCACCTCTGCTTTTGACCTCACTGCGTTTCGCCATTGCAGTTCTGGCCCTGTGCCCTCTCGTCTACATAAGATCAAGCACAATGAAAATGGAAGCAGTCTGGCCCGGGGCTGCCTCCATGACACTCTATGCGTTTCTGGGGCTCTGCCTTGCCGGTTTCTTTGGTGCTATGTTTTGGGCTGCCCACAACACCACACCTCTAACAATGGCCACCCTGTATGTAAGTGTGCCACTGCTGGCTTATACCATGGGCCGATCACTCAGTCTCGAGCGTAAAGCGGTTTCTCTTTTGGGCCTTCTTGTTTTAGGGGCTGTGGGTGCATTGGGGCTTGCCTGGGCAGAGGCTGACCGCTCTGGGATGGGACACAAGCCCGGTGTGGCAGAGGCTGTTTTCTTCATCGGCTGTTTGGCGTCTGCTGCCTACCCGGTCTTAAGTAAATGGGGCATGAGCCGGAATCTATTATCTTCGAGCGCAGAGCGTAGAACCCTCTGGAGCTTGCTGTGTGGCAGCATTCTTGTCGGCCTCTTGGGTTTAATGCTGGAAGACGTTCACGCATTAACACATCTGAATGTTGTCGACCTGTCACTGTTAATTTATTTGGGTGTGTTTTCCAGTGCCGCCACTTTCTATTTACAACAGCGAGCGTCTGCGGTGCTCAGCCCGAGCGAAGTGACATCCTATAGTTACCTGATTCCTTTTGTGTCCATGTTGCTCCTGTTTCTCGACCAGCCTCAAGAAATGTCCTGGCGGTGGTTACCTGGAAGCCTGCTGGTGATCGCCGCAATCGTTGGTTTGTTATATCAGTCACGGACCCACCCATCAGTAAGAACCCTTAACTCTTTTGCGCCTACAAGCGCAGTACAAATCTCAAAATAAACTCAACACTCAATACTCAATACTCAATACAAGGAATCAACAAAATGAAAATCACAGTACTAGGCGCGGCAGGCAACATGGGCCACCGGATCGTCGAAGAAGCTCTCAGTCGTGGTCACGAAGTTACAGCGGTCGTTCGGGATGCGGCAAGGTTCAAAGAGATCAACAAACAAGCCATTGCCAGTGTTGGCGATGCGGGAAACCGTGACAAGGTCATCGAATTGAGCACTAACCAAGACCTCATTATCAACGCTACACGCCCACCCAATGACAGCGAAAGTGAAATCGTCGCCACCACTCAAAACCTGCTGGAAGGGCTTGCTCAGACGGGAGTCCGCGTTTTGATGGTTGGAGGAGCCGCCAGCCTGACAGTGCCCGGCACCGGCGGGAGAACCGTCATTGAAGACCCCAACTACTTACCCGTTAGTGCGCGAAAAATAGCCCGGGGCAGTTTCAGCCAGCTCGATGTCTGCCGGTCGGAATCCCGCGTTGACTGGGTTTACCTGAGCCCACCCGCACAACTTTCACCGGGCACACGCACGGGGAATTTCAGGCTGGGAAGAGATGAACTTTTAGTTGATGAGCAAGGGGTTTCAAAAATTTCCATGGAGGACCTGGCCGTCGCTTTGATGGACGAAGCCGAACATCCCCGGCACCACCGAACTCGGTTCACCGCCGCCTACTAAAAAGAAAAATCGGCTGCATACGTATTCATCTATAAACCCGCACCAGCCCGGTGCACACTGCAAAAAAACGCCGGGTAAGAATACGATGCAGCCACTACAGACCAACCCCACCTACCTTGATTCACTGACCTCGCTCAGGGGCATTGCAGCATTGTGGGTGGTCATTTTTCACCTGGATGTATGTATATACTATCGCGACTTGGGCACCCTGATTCCCCATCAACTCACGGGTCTTATTACCCAGGGCTATTTATGGGTCGACTTCTTTTTCATTCTCAGCGGTTTCATTATTGCCCATGTATACGGAGAAAAATTCCGCAAGCAGTTCAACGTTGACACCATCAAGTCTTATCTTTGGACAAGGTTCTGGCGCATCTATCCATTGCATTTTTTCACTCTGTTCATCCTCCTGATTCTCTCTTCTACCCTGCCGTTATGGATTCCTGAGTTGATCGACGAGAGCTGGAAAACTTATTTCGACTGGTCTGCCCTCTCCAGCCAGCTGCTGCTGACCAACGCCATGAATCAGCACACCTATCTCAGTTGGAATATCGTTTCCTGGTCAATCGGCGCCGAGTGGTGGACCTACTTTGCGGGTATAGCTCTGCTTCCCTTGCTGTATCAACGGGCAAATAGAATGTCTCTGGCACTTGCGATTGTTGTTTTTGCATTGCTGGCAGCGCTGGTCTACAGCCTTGAATCAGAGTCGCTGGACATCACCTATAACTACGGTTTTTTCCGCTGCCTCTTGGAGTTTACTATCGGGATAATAGTTTATCAGTGTTACAGGGGGAGAGTGGGGGAGCGCGTATTATCAACGGACTGGGGATTTGCCTTGGTGTCACTGGCCATTGTTTCAGTGCTCCACTTTGAATGGAATGACCTGTTAATTATTCCACTTTTTTCAACGCTGGTTTTAAGCGCGAGTTATAACAATGCAAAAGCCAGGAAAATTCTGTCAGCACCAATACTTCAATACCTTGGTAGGATCTCCTATTCCGTCTACCTGATGCACGGCATCTGGTTTTTGGTTTTCTGGTATCTGTTCCCACAAGTTAGCCCAGACAACATGCCACTGACCACACTGGAGAAAATCGTCTTTGTGCTGACGTTTCTATCCCTGACACTTGCCAGCTCACACTGGAGTCATCACCACATAGAAGTTAAGGGGCGGACTATTTATCAATCGATAAAAACACACATCCACCCCTCATACTCCAAGAACTAAAAGTTTCTGCGCACGGTTACGCCCACTGTGCGTGGCTTGGCATAGGACACCTGAGTCGCGCCATAGAAACCTGACAAGTCAAAGCCAATAGCCTCATGGTCATCGTCACCCACATTGTCTGCAAAGCCGATGACCGTCCACTCCTCTTTCTCGTCTTCCCAGATTAGTCGCAGATCAAACACGGTGTAGCCATCGAACTCATGGGCAGTAAAGTTTCGCGCATTGTGAAACACCTCTGATTGATAGGAGGCACTGGCCATAGCCGACAGGTTACCGCCCAGGGCGCTCCAGCTATAACGCACCATGCCCGACACCTGGAGATCAGGTGTAAAGGGAGGAGTGGTGTCCTTAAAGATACCCGAGGCAACCTCAAGATCTTCAACCGTTGCATCTGAATAGGACACTCCCAAGAGCACCTCCATAGAATCGGTCGGGCTCATTACCAGTTCAACTTCTCCGCCTACATAAGTTGCATCTTCATTGGTTACCACACCAGAGTTGTTCACCCAGGAAAATGACTGATAGCCATCGTAGTCATAATAATAAACAGAGGCATTCAGTTGGGCGGCGCCGTCCATTAGTGTTAGCTTGGCTCCCCCTTCATAAGACAGTAGCTCTTCTGGCTCATAGGTAGAAAAGCAACAGAACAACGGCGCATTAAAACTACCTGCTTTCACACCGCGGTTAACGCCTATGTAATAAAGGCTGTCATCGTCGCTGCTGTACTCCAATTGCAGTTTCCCGGACCACAGATCCTGATCGTTGGTCAGGTTGGCACTGGTGATGTCAAACAACGGCGTCGAAAGTTCAAACACCCGGTCGTCAGTGTTGACAAAACCGGTCACAATGCCGTCAAACGCTTTGTCTTCCTGAATGAATCGAACACCACCCACGAGCACTAACTTCTCGCTGAGAGAGAGATCGACCTGGCCAAAAACGGAATAGGAATCCGTATCGGTATTTGTAATAGTATTAAATTCCAGGCCCGCATCGCCCGTCACAACCGACGTGGAAGGAGCGGCCAAACCCTGCACCCAGTCGGTTTCAATGCCGAGGTAATAAAGGCCCGCAACCCACTTCACCGTATCGTTTGAACCATTAAAACGAATTTCCTGACTTAGCTGTTCGATATCACCGTCTGACTGGAAGATATAAACCGGCGTTGCACTCTGGTCTGAGTCAAGTCCAACCAAGCGGGTAAAGTTTTTATAATCACTTAAGGCGTACAGCGTTGCCCACCCGAGGTCGTATTGGAATTCCAGAGACAAACCTTCCGATTCAATCTGGTTTTGATCGTCAAAGGCAAAATCTTTATTAACTTTGTCGCCGCTGCCGTCCGGATCGTTGTTACCGTTCATATCACCGCCGGGTGTAGGCCGAGTCACCAGATCATCGCCATCAAAAACGCCATCGGCACAGCCGCCGGCCGCCAAAATGATGTCGCAGTTATTGGGGTCGTTCTCGGCGAAAATAACATCAATAACATTGCCGGAGGCGTCGTGTATTTCTGTGCTCGCCCGGTGCTGGTAAGGCCCTTCACTTTTTGTTGTATCGGCCCAGTTTGCACTCAACAGCACACTACCTTCCGTGCCCACATCCCACTCCAGCTGCAGACGAGCAGACAGTGTGTCATCGTTATACCCGTCTCCGCCTCCCCCGACTGTGCCCGGAATGCCCGCAGGGTCAGTGCCGTCGTAGACATTTTCCAGAATTTCGCTCTGCTGGTTGTAGAGAAAAGAAAAGCGTCCCCTAACCCCGTCGGCCAGAGATCCACCCACTGCGCCTTCAAACCTCACCTGATCGAAGGTGGCTATTGTCGCCTCCAGATAGCCTTCAGTCTCCTCCGTTGGTTTATTGGTAATCGTATTCACAAGGCCACCAGTCGCGTTGCGACCAAATAAGGTGCCCTGGGGGCCCTTTAATATTTCCACCCGGTCAATATCGTAGAGACCAAAGGTTTGAGCCTGAGTGCTCGCCAGATACCCTCCATCCACGTAGACCGCAACGGGCGCCTCTGCGAGGTCACCATAATCATTTTGTACAATGCCCCTGATATTAAAAATCGCGCGCTGACCACCGATATCGCCCGCCAGCGATACACCCGGTGTGAATGCGATCATATCCGTACTGTTCTCCAGGCCCAGCGCTTCCATCTGAGCGCCGCTGTAGGTGGTGATGGCAATGGCCACCTCATTGGCCGGCTGCTCGCGTTTCTGGGCCGTGACAACAATCTCTTCCAGCATCAAACTATCGGCCATCACCGTGGAAATGCAGGGCAACATCAACAGGGGGTAAAGGTTCTTTTTCATAGTAGTTACTCTCTCTCGGTTGTGCCCGGGCTGGTATATAACGCCGGGTTCTTAACGATTATGCGAAGAAGTATAGACAAGCAATCACATCTCGCAGGCAAAGTGCGTAATTTGCGTTACTATAAGCCCGCCCGGAAAACCCATTTTTAACCTCCGGCCTGCCCAGGGAGGCAATACCATGTCATCTATTGCCGAGTTCAACCGGGCGCTGGCCGAGTTAATACCGCGACTGAAAGACCCGTCATTTCCCGTGCACCTGGCGGGTTTTCTGAAAACACTTGTCGCCAGTGACAACATCAGCATAGTGGTCTATCACCATCAGGACTTGCCGTTGATTGCCTACAACGACCTGCCCGCAGGCCAGGCTTCAACCATAGATATGTTTATCAAGGGCGCCTTCCTGCTGGACCCTTATTACCTTGCCGGCACTCAAGATAAAAAGAGCGGTTTTTTCTCGCTCTTGTCCCTCGCACCCGCAGGGTTTGAAGACAGTGAGTACTACCGCATGTATTTTCGTACCTGTGGCCTCAAAGAAGAGTGTGGCTACCTGATTCATACTGATAGTGGCGGCTTGATCAACATTTCCCTCGGTCACACCACCGACTCTTTCACCGCGCAACAACTGGTGTTATTGGAAGACATCACCCCCACTGTCGATGCCCTGGCAACACTGTATTGGTCAGGCCAGGACAGCAACACCTCTTCGGTTAATCCGCGTGAACATGTTGAAAGTGCTCTGCGTCATTTTGGCACCAGTTTGTTGACCGAACGCGAAAAACAGGTCGTCGATCTGGTGTTGCGCGGGTTTTCCACAAAAGCAATTGGCGACAAACTCGCCATTGCAAGTCAAACGGTAAAACTGCACCGAAAGAACGCCTACGCCAAACTGGATGTTGGGTCGCAGGGTGAGTTATTTCACCTGTTTATCGACTCTTTTATCAGCAGCGATGATTACACCGGGGGAGACCCGCTCGTTAATTACCTAAATTGACCCTCTAGCACTTCCTCCCCCTTCACGCACACCCTAGCCAAAGGGGGTACGTTCATTTAAATCAAATTGTGGCAAGCTCACTCCCCACAAGGACTCACAAAGAGGGGTCCCTCCGCGCCTGTAAAACAGATACCGCGCAATCACAGATTCACTGCCAAGGAGCTTGTTATGGATATGAAAAGAAGCAGCCAAACCCTACAGTCATTGGACCGTGCACACCACATGCACCCTTTTACTGACCCTAAAGCCTATGCCAGCACGGGCGGCAAGATTATTTCCCAGGCAGAGCACATCTACATTTACGATGCCGATGGCAATCAGATATTAGACGGCATGAGCGGCCTGTGGTGCTGTAACCTCGGTTACAGCCAGAACAAAATTCGTGAAGCCATTTATGAGCAATTGGGCACGCTGCCCTATTACAACAACTTCTTTCAGTGTTCTAACGAACCCGCTATTGAAATGGCTAAAGCCCTGGTCGATGTAACACCAGCTCAATTTAATCGTGTGTTCTTCACTAACTCTGGTTCAGAAGCTAACGATACTAATATCCGCCTGGTTCACCGCTATTATGATTTGCTTGGCAAACCCCAAAAGAAGCAGATTATTTCCAGGGAAAACGGTTACCACGGCAGCACAATTGCCGCCGGAACACTCAGCGGCATGAGTTACATGCACGAGCAGTTCACCGGTGTTGACTACGTTCACTATGTCAAACAGCCTCACTGGTTTAAAGACGGCGCAGACATGAGCCCCGAAGAGTTTGGCGTGATAGCGGCGAGAAGCCTGGAGCAGAAAATTGATGAGCTGGGCGAGGAAAATGTAGCCGCCTTTATCGCAGAACCTATTCAGGGAGCTGGCGGCGTCATTGTGCCACCGAGCACCTATTGGCCTGAGATTCAGCGCATTTGTGATGAGCGTGACATATTGTTGATTTGCGATGAAGTGATCTGCGGTTTTGGCCGCACCGGCAGCTGGTTTGCCTGTGAGACCTACGGCATTAAACCTGACCTCATGACTTTTGCCAAAGCCGTCACCAATGGATTCCAGCCTTTGGGCGGCGTTATGATCGGCGACAAAGTAGCCGATGTGTTAAATGCCGGCGGCGGTGAATTCGCCCACGGTTTAACTTACTCAGGGCACCCCGTCTCTTGCGCTGCGGGCATTGCTACCTTACAAATTCTGCGCGAAGAAAAAACCATTGAAAAAGTGGCCACTGACATTGGTCCGTATATGGAACAGCAGTGGCAGTCATTGGCAGATCACCCCGTTGTGGGGCAAGCCCGCGTGAAAGGCATGGTGGCAGCATTGGAGTTGGTGAAAGATAAAAACTCCCGCGAACGTCTTGCCCCTCAAAGCCAGGGGGCGACATTCTGCCGTGACGCGGCCATTCGCAGCGGCCTGATGGTGCGTGCCGTTGGCGACTCCATTGTTTCTGCGCCCCCCATCATCTGCAACAAAGAAGAAATCGATACATTGATTGCACGCCTGACAAAAGCGCTGGACGAAACAGCGGCCGAGTACGGCATCCGCACTTAATAAACTCAAGGTAGCCGCCCCACAGGGGGCGGTCACCTTGTGTCAATCGCGCCACTCGAGCGTAATTCATCTATTATTACTTTGTCTTCATACTCTTCCACTTGCCCAGAGAACCCGCCCATGTCAGACACGCCCCACCACAGTAAGACACTTGGCCAAAAGGACATGGTGCTGTTCACCGTCTCCGCAATCCTGTTACTGGACACACTGGCAGCTGGCGCCTCGATCGGTGCCTCGAGTATCACCTGGTGGGTCATGTTGGGCGTGGTCTTTTTTATTCCCTTTGCCCTGATCTGCGCAGAGATGGGTTGCGCCTACCCTGAACAAGGGGGGATCTACGCCTGGATTCGCGATGCCTTTGGCGGGCGCTGGGCGTCTCGAGCCAGCTGGTGCTATTGGGTGAATACCGCCGTGTGGATGCCCGCCATTTACATCCTGTTTGCCGGCATTTTAAAACAACTCTTTTTTCCTGAATTGAGCCTGTGGTGGCAAATCGGCATAGGTATCACATTAGCCTGGGTCGCCGTGTTAGTGAACGCAGTGGCGCTGGACATCGGCAAATGGATTCCCAACATGGGCGCCATTCTAAAAGTCATTGTTTTTGTCGCAATCATAGTGGGGGCTTATTTTCACACGCAAGATCACGGCATGGCCAATGCCATCACCTTGGAAACGTTAACGCCGAATTGGGGCGCTGGGTTGCAATATATCCCCGCCATCGTTTACGGAATGCTCGGTTTTGAATTGGTCAGCTCCAGCAGTGAAGAAATGAAAGACCCCGCCCGGGATGTGCCACGCTCTATTTTTATTTCCGGATTTATCATTATCTTTTTATATTTATTAGCGACTATTGCCGTACTCGCGGCAATCCCCGCTGGTGAGATTAACCTGGTTGAAGGTTTGATGGACACCCTCTATCTCTTTTTTGGCGACTCAGAGCTGGGCCGGGCATTTGTCATCGTACTGGGTGTGGCCGCACTCTATACGTTTTTTTCCAATGGGGTTACCTGGGCACTGGGCTGCAACCGCACGGCGGCCGAGGCCGCCCGCGAAGGTGAATTGCCATCACTGTTTGCCATTGAGAGTGAGTCTCGCGGCACCCCTATCGGCGCGGCATGTGCAATGGGTGTTTTGAGCACGCTGACACTATCGCTCTACGGCTTTATGGCGGGTTCTAATGAAGATTTGTTCTGGTCGTTATTTGCATTCAGCGCCGTCATTTTTCTATTGCCCTATCTAGGCATGCTGTTAGCTTTTGTTAAAATGCGGGTTAGTGATCCCGAGCACGATCGCCCCTACAGAATTCCTGGCAACCTGATGATCGCACGCCTATGTGCCTACACCTGCTTTACCATTCTGTCTCTGACAATCGCGCTCTTTATCTACACACCCGGTGAAGGCATTCAATGGCCAGTACTGCTAGGGGCAGTGGCTCTCATAATCATGGGAGAAGTAATGATTCGAATTGCAGAAAGCCAAAATAGAAAAACACTTGAAATAGCGAATTAGACCCGCCGTTACGACGGGTCTTAAGCGGGGGCCTAGTAGGCAAATATACCGGCGGCAATTAAGTTCAACACCATTAATACAAAATCGGTGGTGAAAATAAACAGCATTGTCCCCTTCAGCACTTGCCAGACCCCACCCCCCTTTCTATTTTGAATGGCCACAGGCACATTAAAAATAAACTGGGAACCGTGGGCCACGGCAAATACCAACAGTAAAATGGCGCGCTGCTTATCATCGGGAAAGACATCCAAATTGAGCAGCAACAGAATGTTGCAGACGGCAAACGCAAAATTAAACCCGCCAAGGAAACGCCCAGACTGCGAGAGGATTTCAAAAACCGGGGTGTCCCTTTGTTCCTTGGGCACTAGCACCTTGGCAAAAATGTCATTGCGAAGTGAAAAAACATTAAACCCCATGAAAAACCATAAAGTATTTAGCGCGAGAAGTATTTCCAACATAATTGATTACTTTTTTATTGAGTCCAAAAAAACACCGACGTCACTCACCTGTCGCTGAGAATGCATCGTGATAGAAAACTTCACCTTTAGGGCATCGCCCACTAAAACTTAAAACCTGGAAGTACTCTGGCGGCACCCCCGCAAGAAAGAGCTGCCCCTCTGAGACAAAGCCAAAACGACTATAGTAATTTGGATCGCCAAGAAGTACACAAGCTTCTGCACCTCGAGACTTTAAATCCGCGAGCACCTGAACCATAAGTTGAGAGCCGATGCCTTTCCCCTGATGAGAGGGAAGCACCGAGATAGGCCCCAAGCCATAACAATTCTCGGCACTCTCTGAGACAACAACGGGGGAGATTGCTACATGAGCAACAATTTCACCATTCAGTTCTGCCACCAGAGAAATGGAAAGCTGACCAGACTCGCGCAATGCATTGACTATGTATTGCTCAGTATGATCAGTGTGTGGCGCCTCGCGAAATGCCAGCTCTGTGACTCGTTGAATGGCATCGACATCACCGGGCATTTCACTTCGAATAGTGATATTCAAGCTCAGAACTCCTTACGGAACAGGGCCACAAACGTTTTAGTCAGCAATATGAACCAATTGCTTGCCAAAGTTTTTACCCTTCAGCATGCCCTTGAACGCTTCAACCGCATTCTCCAGACCTTCAGCAATGGTCTCCTGATACTTCAGTTCACCGGACTTAACCCGGTCTGCCAACAACTGTGTGATTTCAGCGTGCTGATCCTGCCATTCGGTCACCAGGAAAAAACGGTGTTCCGGGGGTTCAGGCAGGGCACCCAAAATGTGGAAAGGCGTTTCCACTTCACCCATGTTAGTTGCATTGTAGGCAGAAACGTATCCGCAGATCGGTGCTCTTGAACCGGCGTTCATCAAAGGCGCCACCGCTTTGGTCACATCGCCGCCAACGTTTTCAAAGTAGACGTCAATGCCGTCGGGACAGGCCGCCTTGAGCTGCTCACTCAAATCACCTTCTTTGTAGTTGATGCAATCATCAAAACCCAACTCATCAACCACATAACGACATTTTTCTTCGCCGCCGGCAATGCCAACAATTCGACAACCCAACTGCTTGGCGGTTTGGCCCACAACCGTGCCCACAGGACCGGAGGCAGCGGCAACCACCACTGTTTCTCCCGCTTTGGGTTTGCCCACGTTCACCAGCCCCAAATATCCCGTGCGACCCGGCATGCCGGCGACACCCAGGTAGGCTTGTAGTGGCACGCCGTCAGCATTGACCTTATACATCATTTCCTGAGAGTCGGGCACAATGTGATATTCCTGCCAACCAGAGTAAGAAGTGACAATATCACCCACGGCGTATTTGTCAGATTTGGACTCAACAATGCGCCCCACCGACTCACCCGTCATTACACCGCCAATGGCGACAGGGTCCATATATCCCTTCATGTCATTCATGCGCGGACGCATATAGGGGTCTAGTGACAACCACAGGGTTTTAATCAGAATTTCACCGTCCTTAAGTGCCGGCATGTCATTAGACACCAGACTCAAGTCACCATCCTGAATTTCCCCTTCAGGGCGCTTGCTCAATACAATGGAACGATTTTGATAAGTAGCCAAAATAACCTCTCAATTTTTCAATAAGTGTATGTAAAAACGAACAAAAATTTTTTTATATCGCCGTCATGCCGCCATCAATCACCAACTCGTGGCCGCACATATAAGAGTTTTTCTTATCACAGGCAAACAACATGGCATGGACCACCTCTTCGGGCTGAGCCACACGTTTTAAGGCAGAGCCTTTGCTCAGATATTTAAGGGCTTGCTCACGATCTGGCATGGTATCCAGCGTCTGCTCCAACATGGCGGTCATGGTGACAAAAGGGCACACCGCATTAATGCGGATTCCTTTTTTGCCATATTCAAACGCTGCTGATTTAGTCAGACCAATCACTGCGTGTTTGCTGGCGGCATAAGCGGACATGTGCGGTGCTCCGCCCACGCCTGCCACGGAAGAAATATTACAGATCGCCCCTTCCCCCTGCGCCAACATAACGGGGATTTGGTGTTTCATGCAAAGGAATACGCCCTTCACATTAATATTCATCGTTCGGTCGAAGTCGGCCGTGGGTGTATCTGCCAACAGGTGGTGATCTGCATCAATACCGGCATTGTTAACCGCCGCATCGATGCGCCCAAACGCCGCCACGGTGCCCTCTACAAAAGATTGAACCGCCTGTTCGTCAGTGACATCACAGGCCTGATAAAAGACTTCGATGCCCATGCCCCGCAGAGCCTCAGCGCATGCCGCCAGGCCTTCTTCGTTGACATCACTGATGGCCACCTGTGCGCCCGCCAAGCCAAACTGTTTGGCCGCTTCTTTACCTAAACCACCACTCGCGCCAGTAATCATGACCACCTGGCCTGAATAATCTGTCATCAAACACTCTCTTTCTACGATTATGGGTGGGTATCACCCGCATTAATATCACACCAGAGAATAGTCCTCGCCTATTTATATTGGTAGTTTATTCTCTGAATGCTCTAATATTCACTGGATTGATGGGCATAATGTTGAGCGTTACGTTAATTTGGCCGCTAGAGCCCCCAATTGATATTTCCCCCAGTGCCTGCAAAAACGTCTTGATGAGTGCCCTGCATATGATGGTGGGTAGAAAGTTTGTAGAAGAACAAAAGGGCGATGGCTCTCGTCGAAAATGAAAAGTTCTCACTCAATTCGAGTCATGAATGATATGTATAACTAATTGCTCAATAATGGCAGTTATTGACTCACCTGCGGACATGAATTTGCCCCTCTAGGGGGAGCTATTACTTCGGTTTTGTGCCAATAACAGTCATTAATAACTAAACTAAAAGTAGTAAAATTAGCACACTCAATACAATTGCGTACATTCCGAAATACTCTCTCGTAGATATTTTTTCCTTGAAGAATATGTAGGTTATCAACACTGCAAACACCAATTCGATTTGACCCAGAGACCTCACTAAAGCAGCATTTTCATACGTCATGGCGGTATACCATCCAACCGACCCAAATGCACTGGTTAGCCCTACAAACACCGCTAACGGAATATGCTTCCTCAACAAGGCAATTTGATCTCTCTCTTTCATCACAACATAAATCAAACAAATAGCGGTTTGCACAGCGACCATATAAACCAATGTGATTGCAGCATTTTCAATAAACGTGTAATCCAGACTTAAACTCGCTTGACGCAACCACAACGCTGTAAAAGCGAACCCCAGTCCTGATAGCAAACCGTAAGCTACGCTTTTCAACTCGGGGCGGTGTCCAGAGCCAGGAAAGCTCATAATGGCTATTCCAAGCGCTCCCAGAATGACAGCCAACCAAGCTGGCCAAGATAAGAAAGCACTAAAGAAAACAACACCTAAGACTGCCGTTTGAATAGCTTCTGTTTTTGAAAAAATGGTCGCTACTGCAAAATTGCGAAAAGTCATAACCTTAACAAGCCAGAAGGTAGCTAATATTTGAGCGACACTTGCCAGGGATGCGTATAGAAAAAACTCAGTACTTTTAACGCTTGCAGAGATAACCCCCATAGGACTAGAGGGCATGACTACCAATAGGTAACCTACAGCAAACGGAAGACCGAACAGATAACGCACTAAAGTGGTGGCCATGGGGCTCAAATATAGAGATATCTTCTTTTGGCCAGCAGTGCGTATAGACTGCATAAATGCTGCTAATAATGTGAATAAGATCCAAGTTTCCATGACTGCATTCCTGTTATATCCAGTCAGTTTGGATTATGTAAACCTATAAATAAAATGAATCCTATTTATTCAATTTATTCCATAATGGAATGAGAAGGGTGTGAATGTAATTTCTGATAGATTTAGTCAGTGTGTTGCTGCGACCGATTGAACCCACAGCCAAAAGCAGACTATCTGGGCTTCGGTATCAAGGAAAAAGCTGACATTAACGCCTAGTGAATGGGCGAAGCACGCAGTGCTTTGTCCAGCCGCAGGCGATCATTGCACGTTTTGTTAGCTGTTTTACACCCATATATCATCTTCAGCAGTTAGGTTGCCGCCAGCCTCGCCAGTGTTAACAACACCTTTAGGCTCAACTAATAATACTTGGACCAAGCCTTTTGCAAAAGGCTTATGCTCAACACCCTTAGGGATGACAAACATTTCGCCAGCGTTTAGTGTCACTTTCCCATCTCGAAATTCAATATCTAGTTCGCCATCGATGACAATAAAAACTTCGTCTGTATCTGCATGATCATGCCAAACAAACTCGCCTTCGCCTTTCGCAAGTTTGAACTGATAATCGTTCATTTCGGCTATAACACGAGGAGACCAAAGTTCATTAAACTTTGATAGTTTGTCATTAATGTTTATTGGTTCGTAGTTCATAAATTCCTGATACAGCTAACGCCGCCAGTTGCGGCGGAAGGGTGTGGCAGCTGCTTTGCGGCCTTTTGCAAAGCGGATGACGCCCCCTGGAGTCCGTAACCTGGCATTGTTAAGCATCAGGCCATGACTCACGATTATCTTCGCCTAGCTGCATATGTAAGCCGCAACTTTGGCACGTATTG
>CAJWCA010000035.1 GCA_913020395.1 uncultured Cellvibrionales bacterium
GATTCTCGATCGGGCCTATGAGGCGGGCATCGATTTTTATGACACGGCGGAAATGTATCCCGTGCCACCCAATTTGAAATATGCCGGACGCACCGAAGAAATTGTGGGGCGCTGGATGAAAACCAAAGACCGGGATTCACTCATTATCGCAACCAAAGTGGCAGGCCCGAGTCACGTCTGGATCAAGGCCGTGCAGCGCGCGGGGAAAACGGGGCTCGATCGCCATCATATTATCCGGGCCGTAGAGGGTAGTCTTCGTCGTTTACAAACGGATTACATTGACCTCTACCAAACCCATTGGCCCGATCACGATATGCGTTATGAGGATACCTTGCGCGCACTGGATGAGCTGGTGCAGTCCGGCAAAGTTCGTATTCTTGGCTGCAGCAATGAAACAACCTGGGGGCTGACAAAAAGTCTGGGTGTCTCTGAGAGGGAGGGCCTGGCCCGATACGAAACCATTCAAAATAACTTTAGTTTGAACAATCGTCGCTTTGAAGACGAATTGGCTCAGGCCTGTCTGCAGGAAAATGTCAGTCTGATTCCATATTCGCCCTTGGCCGGCGGTGTGCTGAGCGGGAAATATAACGACAATCAACTGCCGGAAAAAGCCCGGTTCAGCCACTACCTCTCAGCGGGTGAGAAACGTCAAAAACTGATGGCTCAACGATTTGTGAATGAAAAAAGCATTGAGTCAACCAAGCGCTTTCAGGCGATTGCTGCGGAGATTGACTTGTCGCCGGTCACCCTGGCCACCGCCTGGAGCAAGCAGCATGATTTTGTGGCGTCCACAATCGTGGGTGCAACCACACTTGAGCAGATGGACGAGATACTGGCGGCAGACGAGCTTGTTTTGGATGACGCCACCTTGAAAAAAATTAATGCGGTTTCCAAGGAAATACTCTATCCCATGGGATAGGGCGGTGAGCGTAAAAATGACAATTATCAGTAACAATCACAGAGGTACAATTTAATGGGAAATAGCAACGTAGACGCTTTATTCAAGCCTTTTTCTAACAAGGGCCTGACCCTGGACAATCGCGTAGTCATGGCGCCAATGACACGGGAATTTTCACCGGAAGGTATTCCTGGTGAAGATGTGGCGGGTTATTACCGTCGCAGGGCAGAAGGCGGCACGGGTTTGATCATTACTGAGGGCACAACCATCAATGATCCCGTGGCTACCATGGGTAAAAAAATCCCACAGATTCACAGTGAATTGCCTCTGGCTGGCTGGAAAAATACTGTCGAGCAAGTGCATGCTGCCGGTGGTAAAATTATGCCTCAGTTGTGGCACGTAGGGATGGCGCGCAATCCTAAAAAATCACCGTTCTCTGAGCTGCCCAGTGTTGGCCCATCCGGGCTTCTATCTCCGGGCAAGCAGGTTGCTGAGCCAATGACGGTGGCCCAGATTGAAAATATCATTGAAGGGTTTGCCAGTGCCGCAGCAGATGCAAAACGCATTGGTTTTGACGGTGTAGAGATTCATGGAGCTCACGGTTATCTGGTCGACCAGTTCTTCTGGCAGGGCACTAACCAACGCACGGATGAGTGGGGCGGCAGTATGGCAAACCGTGGTCGTTTCGCCGTTGAGATTATTAAAGCCATTCGTGCGGCGACCGACCCCGATTTCCCCATTGTGCTGCGCTACTCTCAGTGGAAACAGCAGGAATATACCGCGAGACTGGCGGAGACTCCGCAATTGTTGGAAGAGTTCCTCGCTCCTCTGTCAGATGCGGGTGTCGATATATTTCACTGTTCAACACGGCGCTACTGGGAGCCTGAGTTTGAAGATTCAGACCTCAATCTGGCAGGTTGGACTAAGAAAATTCTCGGTAAACCGACGATAACAGTGGGTTCTGTAGGTTTGAACGGCGATTTCTTTGGCGCTTTTGCCGGGCAGGGTTCGGATACCCGTTCGGTTGACGATCTCGTTGAGCGGCTCGAAAAAGGTGAGTTTGATCTGGTGGGTGTTGGCCGTGCTTTACTGCAGGACGGTGCCTGGGCCAATAAGATTCGCGCGGGGCAGCACGAAGACGTGCAGCAATATGCCGGTGAGGCTCTCACTACCTTGTCTTAAATGCTTGTGAAAATACCGGCGTGTGCTTGCGTCGGTATTTTTATCGATCGGTGTATGCGCTCGTTTGATGGGCACTTCGATTTTCAATAGCGTGTTTATGCATGAGCTGGGAGAAAATTTCCGGGTAATCTTTCCTACCTATAAATTCGTTCAGCGATTGTAATTTATCAGCGTGCCTTTCATTTAACATAAACTGAATGTCCCAGGATTGATCCACAAGTGTTGTTTGTTGTATTCGATCGCCCAATCCAAGGGTATGAATGGTCTCGCCCATGGAGTCGGCGGACCCCACCAGAATGTCACATCGGTTTCCCAGCAACATCTTCAGCATTTTTTCTTGTGTTTCACTGTCAATTCGATTGATTGAGCCAGCATCCAGCAGTATTTGAATTTTGGCATAAATGTAACTGGTTTGAGTGCAAACGGTGTGCCCCTTCAGTGCCTCAAAGCTACCTATGCGTGCAAGATCTTCCACTCTGGCATAGATGATATCGTTGAAAGTGTAGACTTTATTAGAAAACAACACGGGTAAGTCAGCAGGGATCCAGGCAGCGTTCATCACATCGATATCGACCTTGTCTTGTCGAAACAGCCCCATCAATCGCTTGCGAGGACCGTAGACAGGGGTGACGGTGAGCCGAGCGGGTGAGAGCGCCATTCGTAGAATATCAACCACCACACCTTTGAGCGCTCCATCCTTGTCTAGATAATAGTAAGGGGGTTCGCCATTGTCACTGCTCTCGCCAAAAGCGAGCCGCAGATCCAGGCTTTCTTGCGCCTCGAGTTGCGGGCAGGCAAAGCACAGCGCCAGGCAAAGCCATTTGAGTTGATGTAATACATTCATCATTGAATCAGGTGCATCCTAGTGCCGGTTATTGAGGCACGTTTAATTCAAAGTGGCACGTCTGTACACTTATCCCATTGATCAGAATTTCCAGCATGTGCGTGCCAGTATAGTACTTTCTGGTTGTGATGGCTTTAATGGGGTGTCTTTTTTCAACCCGTATGCGTTGGCGTGACTCTAGAGTCAATGACTTAAGTTTGAATACTTTTGCCTGCTGACTGCCATTGGCCTTAACAAAATGGATGGCAAAATCTACCACCATTTTTTGACTGCTAGGGGAATCCGACTCCAGGTCGACACCAAACTCCAGTGATTCACCGAGGGTGATCTTGTTGTTGCGCAGTTCTATGGTCGGGTTCTTCAGCTTAATGTTCTCGGAGTAACCCAGAAGAGGAAAAACCTCTGGATGGCCATTTTTGACCAGCGTTCGAGTGGCGTGTTTGATCAGCCAGCGCAGGTCACTGTTGGCGTCGGGATACCAGTTCTGGCAGATTTTGATCACCAGATCCGGGTGGTCCTTTGCGATATCGTTAAGGTGGTTGGCGACTGATCGCCTGACATAAAGGCTGTCGTCATTTTTCAGGCTTTCTAATAGTGGCAGATTGGGTGCTGGATCTTTTACATAGGATTTTAATTGCACACCCCAGGGAAGCCTGGGTCGTGTACCCTCTGACACCAGGCGGCGTACATGTTCGTCTTCATGTTTGGCCCAGGAGGGGAGTAAGGCCTGGCAAAGTTCAGGGTGCTCTTGCAAAAAGGGTCTAATGGCAAATTCAGCTGAAAATAAACCTGTCAGTGCTTTCAGGGTATCGAGGGCGACCTCAGGGTGTGCCAGACCGTAGACTCCGACGTAATCTGTCACAGGCCAGGCCGCAAAACTACGCAGTGGGTCATCCGGATCACCGTGATCCCACACCGCGGGAAGTTTAACTAACAAAGCGGCACTTTTTACAAAGTCTGACGGTAAGTGACGATGAAGAATTTCAATCAAGTGGCCCACTCGTTCCTTCAGCTCCAGCTGCTCGATATTTTGCATTGCCTCTTCGACAAACTGCTTTCGATTGAATTTATTTACAACCTGCTCTAAAGCAAAAGCAATCCGGTTAATCGCTTGGTCAGAAAGTCCGTTTTTCATCAATTCCATGGATATTTTCCTGTAAATTTCTGTGTAACGAAGACGTCATTTCTGGCATCATACCCGATTGTTGGATTTCCTTGGAGTCCGGCGTTAAATATCCAACTAAAGTTCTTTTAAAAAGCCGAACAGGTAGAGTTATTAATGAAAAAAGCTGTTTTATTGACCTCCTTATTGGTGCCGCTCGCCGGATCGACAATCTCATGGAATGTCTCTGCTACTCTGCTGGAAACTGTTGTTGTTACCGCTACGCGAAATGAACGTGCGCTTGAAAATTTAATCGGAAATACCGCGGTGCTCGATGCTGAAACCCTGCGTTTGGTCAATCCTGTTCACGTGCAGGAAAGTTTGGCCCGGGTGCCGGGCGCGAACCTGGCGCGAGGCAATGGTCAGGAGTATTTGCCTGCGGTTCGCTCGCCCGTTTTGACGGGGGCGGGAGCCTGCGGCAGTGTATTGTCAACCGTTGACGGTATCGCTTTACGTGCGGCTGGTTTTTGCAATATCAATGAATTGTTTGAAGCGCCTACTGAAGTGGCACAGCGCATTGAAGTGATGCGCGGGCCCGGTTCGGCGCTTCATGGCTCGAATGCGATGAGCGGTGTCATTAATGTGATTACACCAGAGCTTCGCAAAAAAACCTTCTATTCCATGGGCGTGGACGTAGGGCCTCATGATTACTCTAAACTGACAATGAGCGCGGGAGGGCAGAAGGGCGAGCAGAGCCTTCGTGCAGATGTGATCTTAAGTCACGACGGCGGCTATCGCGATAACTCGGGTTTCGATCAACAAAAAATTCTGTTGAAACATGGGTTTTCTACCGAGACCCTGAATGTTATCACTTCTCTGGGGTTCACAAACCTGAACCAGGAAACCGCGGGTTATGTAGTCGGTACTGATGCTTATAAAAACGCTGACCTTCAAACCAGTAATCCCAACCCTGAAGCGTATCGCGATGCCTCCTCTTTTCGTTTGGCGAGCCACATAGAGTACACAGTGGATGAACGACAAACTGTATTGCTGCAACCCTATGTGCGCTATGTCGATATGGATTTTTTGCAACACTTTTTGCCGGGCACACCACTGGAACAAAACGGTCATAAAAGTGTGGGTTTACAGAGTGCCTATTTCCTGGAACTCGCCGGAGGTATGCAGTGGGTGGCCGGTGTTGATCTTGAATACAGCGAAGGTTTTTTAAAACAGAGTCAAGATGGTCCAACACAGGGTTCGCTATTTTTGCAGCGCACTGTTCCCGATGGTTTTCATTACGACTATCAAGTTGATGCGGTGATGGCTGCACCCTACGTTCAATTTAATGCCAGTTTATCGGAGGCCTTGTCGCTTCAATTAGGTTTGCGATATGAAACCATGCGTTACGATTACGACAATCGCATGTTGGCGGGACGTACCGATGATGAAGGTGTCGCTTGCGGGTTTGGTGGTTGTCGATACAGTCGCCCTGCAGACCGGAAAGATGACTTTGACAATTGGTCTCCAAAGTTAGGGTTGTTGTATCAATTGAATGAAGATCACCAGGTTTATCTGAATCTTTCACGGGGTTTTCGCGCTCCCCAGGCAACAGAACTTTACCGCTTACAACGGGAGCAGGTGGTCGCCGATCTTGATTCCGAATCACTTGATAGTATTGAGCTGGGTTTCAGGGGGCACAGTGATGCGCTTAACTACGAGCTCATTGTTTACAAGATGAATAAAGACAATGTCATCTTCAGGGACTCGGATTTTTACAATGTTGCCGACGGCGCAACAGATCATGTGGGTGTAGAATTGGCTTTGGCCTACACGCTTACGGATCGTGTCGACCTGGGAGTGTCTGCGAGTTATGCTGAGCATACCTACGATGATGAGCGAGTTTTGAACGACGTACAGATTGATGGCAATAGGGTCGACTCGGCACCCAACCATTTTGCCAGTGTTCGGCTAGGCTGGGATTTCAGTGAGCAGGGCAGGGCGGAGCTCGAATGGTTAAATCAAGGTGCCTATTACACCGATCCTGAAAACCTGCATCGGTATGATGGACACAATCTACTTAACCTTCGTGCCCGATTAAAGCTGCGTGAGCGCTGGACAGTCTCTGCCAGGTTAAGCAATCTCACCGACAGAGATTATGCAGAGCGAGCAGATTTCAGTGGTTTTGCAGGTGATCGATATTTCCCAGGCGAGTCCCGTGCTTTGCATGTGGGCATAGCTGTGGATTATTAGAGTAGTTCCCATTTGATGAATGCGCAGGGCGCTGCCCGCTTCTTGAAAGAACAAAACCTCCCGGACAGCTACCTAGCCACTCTGGAAGAGCGAGTGGCCCCCCTGGGGGAGCGGGTAGCAGCGCTTCAGTCTCGTCTTGGTCGACCAATACTTGTGGCAATCAATGGTTGTCAGGGTTCAGGTAAAAGTACTTGGGCTGCTGCGTTAGAGTGGTTGATGCGCGACAATCATTCCCTCAATGCAGTGGCTCTCTCTCTTGATGATTTTTATTTAACCCGAGCTGAGCGCGATGAATTGTCCAGAAAGGTCCACCCTTTACTGGCGACCCGCGGAGTACCCGGCACCCACGATATGGATTTGTTGGGCTCGGTGTTAAATCAGTTGCTGTCGGGCAGTGGCAACACCCTCATTCCGCGATTTGATAAAGCCATTGACGATAGAGTTGACAGTGCGTGTTGGCAGACCGTAGCCACTCCGATACAGGTGGTATTGCTTGAAGGCTGGTGTCTGGGTGTGGAGAGTGAAGAGGATGAAACTCTGCTGGCTCCCGTCAATGCGCTAGAGTCCTCGCAAGACGAGCAATGCATCTGGCGACGTTATGTGAACGACAACATCACAAAACACTACACCAAGCTTTTTGATCGCTCTGACCTGCGCGTTATGTTGAAGGCGCCTTCTTTTGAATGTGTCCATGGGTGGCGTTTGGAACAGGAGCAAAAACTCTCCGCCAGACGCTCTTCTCCTGTCGAAGACTGTGCACTCATGAGCTCAGAAGAGATTTTACAATTTATTCAGTTTTACCAGCGCCATACGATTCAACTATTACAAAATTTGCCCAAACACGTACATGTGCTTTTTCACATGAACTTACAACGCGAGATCGTTGAGGTACAGTATCCTGTAGCATTGTGTGCCCAGGCCGATAATGAAGAGAGCAGTAAACCATGACAAAAACAAACGCCGCCGGGCATTCCATTGACCCAAAAATTGCAGGCGCTCTGAAATATCTGGCCTCTTTAAACCTTCCGCCTTTGCAGGAGATGACGCCCGACCAGGCACGTGAAGGTATGAGAAAACTATCGGTGAAAGAGCAGAGCAGTGAGCTGTTCAGTGTGACTGATCAGCTTATTGCCGGCGATGGTTGCGATATTCCACTGCGCGTGTATCGACCTCAGGCCGACGAAACCTTGCCGGTTATCGTGTTTTACCACGGTGGTGGCTGGGTGGTCTGTGACTTGGATACCCACGATGAATGTTGCAGACGAATGGCGAGACAAGCCCAATGTGTGGTGGTGTCGGTAGATTATCGCCTGGCACCTGAGCACCCGTTTCCCGCAGGGCTGGAAGATGCTTATACCGCCTTGCAATGGGTCAGCGAGCACGCTGCAGAATTGAACGTTGATACGTCACGGCTGGCAATTGGCGGCGACAGTGCCGGCGCAAACCTGGCGGCGGCCGCCGCCTTGCGTGCCAGAGACGAACAGGGGCCTGCGATTAACTTTCAGTTATTAATCTATCCTGTAACCAATGTGCGAGATATGGATGCCGGTTCTTATCTGGAGTTTTCCAAGGGCTATCGACTTGAAAAAAAGGGTATGGAATGGTTTCGAGAGCAATATATTGGCCCCAATGGGGATGCAGGTCGAAGTGATGTGTCACCATTACTGGCGGATGAACTTAAAGGTTTGCCCGATACCTACGTAGCCACCGCCGGGTTTGACGTTCTGCGCGACGAAGGCGAGGCCTATGCAAAGGCCTTAGCCAAGGACGGAGTGAAGGTGGCCTACAGCTGTTTCGGTGAGCAGATTCATGGATTTGTCGGATTGGCCGACATCATTTCCTCCTCCTCCAGAGCCTATGATCAGATTCTGGAGAGTCTTGCCGAAGGGTTCGCATAGAACCCTCCGCCCGTCAAATCGTCGATGAGACCCGCGCCCGCGAAGTGGTCTCACTGGCTCCTGTTTTCCCTTCATCCCTGTTTCTTAGTCATTTCGCCCGTTAGTTGTCTTGTAAACTTTCTCAAATAAGCTATTGATTGAAGTGACAGCTAGAGCCTTTAGAGTCGCGTTGTTCAAAAAGTACCCAGATTGGGTGAAAAGGATACTGCAAACAAGCTGAAATGTTTTTATCCTAATCTTGACCATCTAGTCAAGATTGACTAGGATGGTTTGATTATTAGATGTCCTGGTTTAGCAAGATGAACCACGCAGCAAGTGATATAGAAAGCCGAACAGCGAGAGCGCTGCCTGAATTTACAGTAGACATTGGCGAAAGCGTGAGCTGTAATCGGTGTGTTTGGGCCAGTCCTGACAAGGACACCCGGCAAAAAGCTTGCACGCCAATGAGCCAGAGAATAATAGGGAGCCGGTTATGTCGACAGTTCGAGGTGGTCTTATTCAGATGGGCTTGAAAGCCTCCACAGATCAGCATCCTGATGTGATCTGCCAAGCCATGATCAATGCACACTTACCCCTGATTGATGAGGCCGGTAAACAGGGCGTTCAAGTATTGAGCTTCCAGGAAGTGTTTACCCAGCCCTATTTCTGCCCGAGTCAGGATAACAAATGGTATGCGTCGGCTGAGTCCATCCCCGATGGTCCCACGGTGACCTTAATGCAGCAGTATGCTGCAAAGTACAAAATGGTCATTGTTGTGCCCATCTATGAAAAAGATGATGTCACAGGGGTTTATTACAACACAGCGGCGGTGATTGACGCGGACGGTAGTTATCTAGGCAAATATCGCAAAACTCACATCCCTCAGGTGGCGGGTTTCTGGGAAAAGTTCTTCTTCAAACCCGGCTCCTCAGATTGGCCAGTGTTTAATACCCAGTATTGTAAGCTCGGGGTTTATATCTGTTACGACCGGCACTTTCCGGAAGGTTGGCGAGCGCTTGCGCTGAATGGAGCGGAATACATTGTAAACCCCTCGGCAACTGTCGCGGGTTTGTCTGAATATTTATGGAAGCTTGAACAGCCTGCAGCGGCCGCGGCCAACGGTTGTTGGATAGGGGCGATCAATCGTGTCGGTACCGAGGCGCCCTGGAACATTGGTGAGTTTTATGGGCAGAGTTATTTTGTCAATCCCCGGGGGCAAATACAAAAGTGTGCCAGCCGGGACCGCGACGAATTGCTGGTCTATGACATGGACATGGCAATGGTTGGGGACGTTAGAAATCAGTGGCAGTTTTTTCGAGATCGCAGGCCGAGTACCTATGGCCCGCTGACTCGAGGCGAGTAAACTCAAAATACACACAGACATAATAATAGGTGAATCATGAGTGAACAAACGGTGACAGCAAGTAGCAAAACCGAGGTAATGTCGAGTGATTTATGGAATGAAGATCTATCGCCAACAACTACAGCCACGCGCACATGGGATTGGAAATCCTTTGCCGCACTGTGGGTGGCCATGGTGGTGTGTGTACCGACTTATATGCTGGCGGGCGGATTAGTCGCCGAGGGCTTGAATTGGTGGCAGGCTGTACTGACGGTTTTCCTGGGCAATCTCATTGTAGTATTTCCCATGATGTTAATTGGTCATGCGGGCGCTAAACACGGCATCCCATTCCCGGTACTGCTGCGTTCCTCCTTTGGCACTCGAGGGGCCAAGGTGCCTGCCCTGGCCCGTGGGCTGGTCGCGTGTGGTTGGTTTGGCATTAACACCTGGGTGGGTGGTTCGGCGATTTACACCATTTTAAATGCATTGTCAGACGGCGGGTTTGTTGGCACACCCTTGCCCTTTTTGGGCATTGATCTGGCCCAGGCTTTGTGTTTTTTGGGTTTTTGGACCCTGCACCTCTACTTTATTCGTGAAGGCACGGAGTCTATACGATGGCTGGAAACACTAGCCGCCCCCTTTTTATTGCTGGCCGGTTTTGTGCTTTTAATTTGGGCCTATGTAAACGCGGGAGGTTTTGGCGAAATGTTATCCACCCCCTCACAATTTATTGAAGGGGGAAAAAAGGAAGGAATGTTCTTACCCACTTTTTTTGCAGGGCTGACTGCCATGGTGGGTTTTTGGGCCACAATGGCGTTGAATATTCCAGACTTCACGCGGTTTGCCAAAAGCCAAAAAGACCAAATGATGGGGCAGCTCATCGGCTTGCCTATTCCGATGGCCTTGTTTGCCTTTATCAGTGTGGCGGTGACCTCCGCGACAGTTACTATCTACGGAGAGGCGATTTGGGACCCGGTTGAGTTGGCTGGCCGTATGGGGGGTTGGGGTGTGATTGTTGCGCTGGCAGCTCTGGGGGTGGCAACCCTAACGACTAATTTAGCGGCAAATGTTGTCGCGCCAGCCTATGGCTTTTCCAACTTAAGCCCCGGGAAAATATCATTCCGTATGGGTGGGTATATCACTGCCGGCATAGGCATTGCGATGTTCCCTTGGAAGTTACTTGAAACCTCTGGCGGCTACATCTTTACCTGGTTGATTGGATATTCTGCTCTGTTAGGCCCGATTGCAGGTATTTTGATAGCCGATTATTTTTTGTTGAGAAAAATGAATATCAATATCGATGATTTATTTCGCCACGATGGACAATATGGCGCCAACGGCGGCTGGAATCGTGCGGGTATTAGCGCGCTAATCATTGGAATCTTGCCCAACTTACCCGGTTTTCTTCAGGTGGCTGGTTTTGTGCAGGGCGTGCCTGAAATTTTTCTTTCAATATATGGTTATGCCTGGTTTGTAGGCCTGTTGGTCGCGGCTGTTGTGTACCTGTTGTTGGCCAAAAAAGACGTATAAAAATAATCAATTTTTTTAGTATTAGTGAGGTTAAATACAATGAATCTTTTAATTCAAGGCGGAACAATTGTTAATGCCGACCAATCGTTTACCGGCGATGTATTGTGTCGCGATGGCAAAATCGTAGCGGTGGGTACAGACCTGGATGTGCCGGCCGATACGGAAAAAGTCGACGCGGGTGGCTGTTTGGTTATGCCGGGAGGCATCGATCCTCATACTCATATGCAGCTTCCCTTTATGGGCACCGTTGCCTCTGATGACTTCTATACCGGTACCGCTGCAGGTCTGGCGGGTGGTACCACGATGATCATCGATTTTGTGATTCCCAATCCTCAGCAAGACATTATGGAGGCCTATCACCAGTGGCGAGAGTGGAGTGAAAAGTCAGCGGCTGACTACAGCTTTCACGTGGCAATTACCTGGTGGGATGAAACGGTTCGCAAAGCGATGGGAACACTGGCCCGCGACTACGGTGTGAACAGCTTTAAACATTTTATGGCCTACAAAGGCGCGATCATGGCCGACGACGAAGTATTGGTGAATTCGTTCGAGGAAGCCCGCAAACTCGGTGCGATCTGTACCGTACACGCAGAAAATGGTGAGTTGGTTTATCAATTACAACGCAAGATACTGGAGCAGGGCATCACAGGGCCAGAAGGCCATCCGCTTTCTCGCCCGCCGGTCGTAGAGGGAGAGGCTGCAAACCGCGCGATTCAAATTGCCCAGGTTCTGAACGTGCCCTTGTATCTGGTTCACACCTCTTGTGAAGAGTCTCTGGGTGCTATTACGCGCGCCCGTCAAACGGGTCAGCGAGTGTACGGAGAAGTGCTTGCCGGACATTTAATGTTGGACGACTCGGTTTATCGCCACCCTGATTTTGCCACCGCTGCAGCACATGTTATGAGCCCTCCCTTCCGACCAAAAGGCCATCAGGAAGCCTTGTGGCGTGGTCTGCAATCCGGCAATTTGCAAACAACCGCTACCGATCACTGTTGTTTTTGTGAGCCTCAAAAAGCGGCGGGCAAAGATGACTTTACAAAGATTCCGAATGGCACCGCGGGCATTGAAGACAGAATGCACGTACTGTGGGACCAGGGCGTTAACCTCGGTCGCTTGACCCCCAATGAATTTGTCGCCGTAACTTCCAGCAATACAGCAAAGATTTTCAATATTTATCCTCGTAAAGGCTGTGTGCAAGTCGGGGCAGATGCCGACCTGGTGGTTTGGGATCCGGAAAAATCACGTACGATTTCTAAAGACACCCATCACCAGAATATTGATTTCAATATTTTTGAAGGCATGACAGTGAAGGGCGTGAATATTGCGACGGTAAGTAATGGCAAACTAGTGTATTTTGATGGGGATCTGCGGGCTGAGAAAGGCGCGGGGAATTATGTTGAACGACCTACCTTTGCACCTTATTACGGAGCGATGGAGAAGTGGGCCGATTCACATCAGGTGACACCGGTTAAGCGGTAAGTTTTCCCTCAGGACCGTAGTATCTGGTCCTTTTCTTTTGGCGTGTTTGCATTGCAATTGTGTGCTTGCACGCCGAAAGACTCATCAAATTGATCACAATCGCGCGGAGCTTAGCCTGTAAGAGAAAGGGTTTCACCGTCGTTTGGAATGTGGAAACGTTTTTGCCAGTTGCGAAGTTTAACCTGATCGCGCAGTGATTGTCGGCTCACGGGGCAGTGGTCTAGCGCTTCGAGGTGGTTGGCGATAATGTGTCCCCGGCTAATTTCTGCTGCTTGCAGTGCCTCTTCTTGTCCCATGATAATGTCGCCACCAATGTCAAAACGTGCGCCGCCGGCGGGTAAAACAATGTAGTCGGGCTGGTGAGTACTGATGCAGTGGCGAACGTCATTTGACAAGAGGGTGTCTCCGGTAATGTAGAGGCTGGGTTCGTCGGGCAGTTGAATGACAAACCCGGTACCGTGTTCCATGAATTTCCCCATGATCCCCTCGCCGTGTATGCAGGGAATCAAATCAATGCTTCCGTTCAGAAAAACATTTTTTTGCCCAGGGTTTAATACGTGGACCTCTAGCCCTTTTTTACTTAAAAACGCAGCATCGTGGCTAGAGCAAAAAACGGGGATCTTGTTTTCTCTTAACCAGCGTACTCCGGCCCGGTCCAGATGATCAAAATGACCTTTCTGGCAGTGGGTGATGAGACAGTGAGTCACTTGGCTGAGAATCTCTTCTGTTTCTTCAGGCATGTCCACCAACGGGTTTCGCCGCCGCTGGGTCGTCAAATATTTGATTGAGGGGATAGAGGCCTTAGGCGCAAACATTGGGTCGACAAGTATTGTGTGCTCGCCTGCGTGAATAACCATGGTGGCATTGCGGAGTTGGGTGATCTTCATATAACAGCCTCTGGGACAGCATCATTGTTAAAGAGTGAGGGGCCATTGTAGTTATCGGGTTTGGGTGACGAAATGGCTAGATGTGACATAAAGCATACACTATTGGACAAAAAGGCTTTACGGGAGTTTAATGCGTTGACTAAATGGTAAGAGGAAAGGTCGTGAAAATTGGCATGTGTGTCTATCCAGGTTGTGTCGTCTCGGGTTTGTTTGCCTTCGCTGAAATGCTTGAGGTCGCAAATCAGCGAACGGGTAAAAAGCAATTTGAGACCATTTGGGTGGGCCAGAATCAAGAACCTGTGCCTGTCTCTGTCGGCGGGCGTGAAACGGTGGTGTCTATAGTGCCGCGGGAATCTTTGTTGGACAAAAGCCTTGATGCGATTCTGCTGCCGGGGTTTTGGACCCAGGGGCAGTTACAAGTTGAAACCTCTCTAGCTGCCTATGAAGGGCTTCTCAGCACTCTCAAAGAGGTGCCCGAGGCCACCCGGGTTTGGGCCTACTGTTCGTCAGTATGCCTCTTGGCTGAAACCGGAAGGCTCGACAATCAGTTGGCGACGTCGACCTGGTGGATGGCTGACTATCTGCAAAAACGTTATAGGACAGTGGGCTGGCGATTCTCTCAGACCTGTATTATCGAACCTGCCAATACTACGGCCTCAGGAGTTAATGGATATCTACCAATCGCACAGGACCTTATTGCCAGTGTTTGTGGGCAGGAAGTTTTGCGGGATATTGTCGATTTAATGGTGGTACCCAAACCTGAAACAAACTCTCAGCCTTTTCAGTTTATTAGTTTGATGTCTCTCGAAGATCCGTTAATGCGTCAAGTCTATGTCTGGGTTGAGAATACCCCGGCAAAAGAGCTGACCATTACCGCTTTGGCGAGACAATTGAATCAAACTGAGCGCACACTGGCGAGAAAAGTGAAACTGGAGACCGGGCTTTCCTGCGCGCAGTTCATGCGCTTGGTAAAACTTCACCAAGCGGGGGAGAGTTTAATATACAGCTCGCTACCGGTGAGTGCGATCAGTGATCGATTTGGGTTCTCGGATGACGCTGCGTTTCGTCGAACGTTCAAGAAGGTGTCTAACTATACCCCTACAGAATACAGGCAAACGTTCAGACGTTAGTTTGAACACGCTTATTCAGAGACGGGAACTACCTTGCCAATGTAGGGAAGGTGGCGATAATTTTGCGCGTAGTCAATGCCGACCCCCACCACAAACTCATCCGGAATATCAAAACCACACCACTTAACATTGACCTCCACTTCACGCCGTTCGATTTTGTCCAATAAGGTGCAAACATTCACAGATTTTGGTTTGCGAAGTTTGAGAATCTCAGTGACTTTTTTAAGGGTGTACCCGGTGTCTACAATATCTTCAACAATCAGAACATCCCGACCTTCAATATTTTCATCCAGATCTTTTAATATTCGTACATCCCGCGAACTTTCTGTGTTGCTTCCATAACTTGAGGCGGTCATAAAATCGACAGTGTGGGGCACATTAATTGCCCGGGTCAGGTCGGCCATGAAGACAAAAGAGCCTCTCAATAAACCGATCATTATCAAGTCATTTGCGCCTTGATAATGATTCGTGATTTCCTGCCCAAGCTCCCTGACGCGCGCTTGAATGTCCTTTTCTGGAATCATTATCTGAATTGTGTGTTTCATGGGGGGCCTAATTGTTGATGATCTGCCATTTCTGAGAGGTAGATAATAGGAATTCTTTGCTGATGTGTCCAGATACAGATGATACTTCGGTGAAACCCATAGTGTTTTTTGTCCCTTATTGCATGAGCTATGCTCAAGCTAGTGTTGATTAAATTCGTTGTACGAGCGTGTGACATACATTTAAAGTGGGTAGCAAAACTATCACAGATAACAAACCGGGAAGCGGCGTGAGACAAATCGGTTTAATCATTGTTGTATTGAGTGTTTTAGTGGCATGGCCTGTCGAGGCTGGAAACCCTGAAAGCCAGGTGGAAACCATTGAGCACAAGGATGAGAATGCTAACTCTGTTATGGCGCGCCGGGTTATTTCACACCAGGGCCTGGAACGCGAATATCTGGTTTATACGCCCCCGGGAGATCCTGGCTCCAAGGGATTTCCCGTGGTATTTGCCCTGCATGGTTATACCAGTACCGCCAGCGGATTTGAGGCTTATCACGGTCTCAATCGACACGCTAAAGACAATCGATACCAAGTTGTTTATCCGCAAGGGTCCTATTTTAAGGCGTCGAGCGATAACGCTGCCACCTACATGGTGACCTCATGGAATGATCTGGCTGCCAATCGGGCAAGCGCCGATACGGGTCTTCACTGTTTAGCGGGCCACGCAGTCTACCCTTGTCCTCCGGAGTGCGATGATTGTGGGGAGTGTGGTTGGACCTCCTGTTATGACGACCTTGGTTTTCTTCGTAAAGTATTGGATGAGGTAGCCGCAGACGCCGCCGTTGATACTTCGCGGTTTTATCTTTTAGGTGTGAGTAACGGTGGCATGATGGCATTGACGCTGGCGTGTGAATTCGCGGATCGCTTTGCGGCCGTCGCACCTATTATTGCTCAATTGGCACCTGGATTTGCCTGTGCGCCCGATGTTGATCTTCCTATGATGCATTTATTTTCAGGTAAAGACCGCACGGTTCCGTTTGACGGTCTTCCCGGTAGTGACGGTTATGTCTACACCAGTGCGTCTGAAACCGCAGCGGTCTGGGCCGAATCCATGCACTGTCAGGCCGCACCCCAGCTGTGGGAAAGCGCAGAAAGCCAACAAGCTGGACTGCGGTGTACCGCTTACTCTGGATGTACACGGGAGGGAGATGAAATTGTTAGTTGCCTGAATCCTGATGGCGGGCACAATTGGCCTCAACAGCGAGTTGAAGGCACTCAGGCTACCTGTGTGACAGAGGAGCAATATGAATCGATGTCCCTTCATCCACGCTGTAAACCCGGAGCGGGTGAGTATAAGTCTGACGGGATGTCCTTGGTGTGGCGTTTTTTTCGTCGATTCTCACGTTAAGTCGGTTGATTGTCTCTGAGGGTGGGGCAAAGAATGGTCAATAGTTCATTTGAACTCTATGCTTAGAAGCAGGTTGTACTGTTTTCTATCCGGGGTTTGCAAGGAGTTTAACCATTGGCCAAAAGTATCACCGCAATTCGGGCGGGCACTTTGTTGTTATTGGTCTTCCTGCCGTGCCTCACGTGTTCCTCAGCCTCTGCTGAAAATGCCGCCTCTTCATCGCCTCCCCGCTTGGTCTATGCATCCGGAAATCGACAGCCATACGCTTTGACTCTGCTTACACGAGCTTTGCATGTGGCGGGTCACCCTCACGAACTTGTGGAACATACAGCCCCCTATGAGCAGGGACAATCTCTCAAAGTGCTGGCTAATGATCGCGGCATCGATATCAGCTGGAGTATGACGTCGATCGCAAGAGAAGAAATGTTGTTGCCGATACGCATTCCAATATTCAAAGGTTTAATAGGCTGGCGTTTGCCTCTGGTGAATGTGGAGAACAGCTCGAGGTTTTCAAGCGTTCAGAGCCTGCAAGAGCTGCAGCAATATACCGCAGGACAGGTGCATGATTGGCCAGACGTTGAGATCCTTGAATGGAATGGTGTTGAGGTATTCAAAAGCGGTACTTACGATGGTTTATTTAAAATGTTGGCGATGGGGCGGATCGACTATTTTCCGCGCTCGGTTATTGAAATCTGGGGGGAGTTGGATCAGAAACCTGATCTGGGTTTGTTAGTTGACCCCTATGTTGCACTCCATTATCCCACTGCATTTTATTATTTTGTTAGCCGCTCGCGACCCGATTTGAAGGCTCTAATAAGCAAAGGTTTAAAAATCCTGCAAGAAACAGGAGAATTTGACCAGCTCTTTTTGCACTATCACAAGGACGTCATTGAGCGAGCACAGTTGCACCGCCGACAAGTAATTTCCATGGTTAACCCAGGCTTGCCGGAGAAAACCCCACTGGGTGATGAGTCACTTTGGTACAAAGTGCAGGGGAAAGGGAGAGCTAATTGACGTCAGTAGAGAGGGGGCGGCTTGATTGTCGGTGTATAAAACCACGTGAACGTTGCCAGATTCTAATAAGTCGCTAAAATTCAGAGTTCTAATACTTGTAAATGGGCATATACTTAGGGACAGAAAGGTGATTCTAATGGAAGAGGTTAGGCAATTGGAAAGTGACGTTCAAGCATTGTGGGACAAACCCTCTGCGCTCGCCAGGGTGCGAAACAAAGAAGAGCGCCTGGTGTTTCTGGTCGGCCTTTTTTTGGAGGACATGCCCGGCAGGGTTGTGGAGTTGGGGCAGGCGGTTAAGGCCCGGGATTATGAGGGCGCTTGTCAGTTGGCACATGCCATTAAAGGTGTGGCGGGTAATATCAGCGGTCTGCAGCTATTTGAGGCGGCGGGAGCCTTTGAGCGAGGTGCCAAGGCGCAGCAGGAAGATCTCGATAGCTTATATGACGAGCTCAGCAGTGCCCACGATGTACTCTGTGATATCCTCAGAGAATACAGTCAATCTATGCAAGCGGAATAACATTTCAAGTTATTCCTCGTCGAGCCCCTTCGGGCAGAGCGCCTACAGGCCTTGAATATTGGGGCTTTGCAAGCTCACTCCAAAAATATACTGTATATATCAATAGTACTGGTTGCGTATACAGTATTTATGCCGTAAGCTTCCCTACAGTTGGAAATACAACAATACTAATTAAGCTAAACCGCTAAAAAATATTGCTATTAATAGAGGTGTCAAATGGACGCAAATAAAGAAAAGGCTCTTCAGGCAGCGCTGAGTCAAATCGAACGCCAGTTTGGTAAAGGCACCGTTATGCGCATGGGAGATAAAGAGCGCATTCAAATACCGGCCATCTCAACGGGTTCTATAGGCCTGGATGTTGCTCTGGGAATAGGCGGCCTGCCAAAAGGGCGTATTGTCGAAATCTACGGCCCAGAATCCTCGGGTAAAACCACTCTCACCTTACAGGCGATAGCAGAGTGTCAAAAGCAGGGCGGCACCTGTGCCTTTATCGATGCTGAACATGCGCTAGATCCCATTTATGCCGAAAAGTTGGGTGTGAATGTCGACGATTTGATTCTCTCCCAGCCCGACACTGGAGAGCAGGCATTGGAAGTGGCTGATATGTTGGTTCGCTCTGGCGCAATTGATATGTTGGTGGTTGACTCTGTTGCCGCACTCACGCCAAAGGCTGAGATTGAAGGCGACATGGGTGATCATCACGTTGGCTTACAGGCCCGTTTGATGTCTCAAGCACTGCGTAAAATTACGGGCAATATCAAAAATGCGAATTGCCTTGCGATATTTATCAACCAGATTCGAATGAAAATCGGCGTGATGTTTGGCAATCCAGAAACCACGACCGGTGGTAATGCTTTAAAATTCTACGCCTCTGTTCGTTTGGATATCCGCCGCATAGGCGCGGTTAAGGATGGGGACGAAGTGACGGGTAACGAGACCCGCGTTAAAGTGGTAAAAAACAAAGTTGCACCGCCTTTCAAACAGGCCGAATTCCAAATTCTCTATGGCCAGGGTATCAACCGTTTGGGAGAGGTGATTGACTACGGCGTGAAGCTCGGTTTCATTGATAAAGCCGGTGCCTGGTACAGTTATCAGGGTGAGAAAATTGGGCAGGGAAAAAACAATGTTGTGAAGTTCTTGCTTGAGAATCAGGATCTTGCCGTTAGTATTGAGGCGAGGGTGCGGGCCGAGTTGTTGGGAGATGCCTACCCAGATGAAGAAAAGGGAAAAGAGCCGGCCAAAAAAGGTGACTCTAAAGGTAAGGCTACTGAGGAGAAAGCCTGAATTGCCTGAGATGCTGACAGCCGCAATTCGAGATGCCGCGCTGGGCTTATTGGCTCGGCGCGAACACTCTCGAGAAGAGCTGCTACAAAAGCTGTTGAAGAGGTTTCGCGATAACGACGGAAGTACTTGTGCCTATATTCCAGCGGTTTTGGATGACCTAGAACAGCAGAATTATCAGAGCGACAGCCGCTTTGCTGAAGCTTATGTTAAACACCGGGCAAATAGTGGTAAAGGTCCACTTCGCATTATTCAAGAGCTACGGGAGCGCGGTGTCAGTGAGGATCTTATCAGTGCATTTGTCATCAGCGATGATGAACGATGGGAATTGATGGCCGCAGATATTGCACATCGTCGTTTTGCCAATGTAAAAAGTGCGGGTGACCACGACACTAAGATGAAACTACAGGGCAAGCAGTTGCGTTTTTTGCAATACCGGGGTTTTACCTTCGATCAAATTAACAGAGCCATTGGCCTTTAAGAGAAGTTTTTGCAGTGAACGCAGAGGGCTATTGTCATTTTTGACTGACTGTAGTGCGGCTATTGAGCCAGTTTATTTAGCGCTGAGAAGATATTCTGCCGTGCCTTATTTTCCAGTTGATTGAAAAAATAAGGGGTATAAAAAATTCTATCCCGCTGTAACAACGACCTGAAAAAAGCTTCGGTTGAGCGCCTGAATTCTTCATCTGACTGCTCTGGCTGTTCTTGTCTTAAGTCTCTAGTATTCTGCGCAAAATCCTTTTCGTCTAATCCAAAACTACTTAGGTCGATATCGACCATAAATTGACTGTCCAGCGATATAGGTGGCTTAATTTTGTGGTGGTGATGCATGGTGGCCATGATTAACTCTCTGACATGGCTGACCAGACTTGGCGACAGCACGTCTTTGGCGACCTGAGAGAAGTATTCAGCACTTTTGAGTTCGTTATCTGCCTGGCCAGGCCGAAAGATAATGTCATGAAACCAAATGGAAAGCTCAACAGCATCGACATGCTCCACCTCGTCGGCGGCCCGATCTAAAGCGGCGAGACAATATTCAATATGCTGTAAGGTGTGGTAGACACGGTGTTTTTCGCCGTAAAAGTCCCTAATGTCACGCCAGACGTTCTGGGTGTTAAGGGCCTCTTTCGGCGCAGCGCAGCGCCTCCATAGAGAGGAGAATCTATCCTGAAGTTGTGTCATCCCTCTACGTTATCCCGTTCAGATTCAAGAGGCAACGATCCGACCGCTATATTGTGACATTGAGTCCACTTTAGCGACATTTTGGTTATATATTGTTCATTATCAAGCCTTTTACCCCCTGCTGAACCGTATTTGCCATGAATCTTTGAACTATCTCTCTATCGACTAAACTTATTTATAGGTAAAATGGCCATCGCTTCAATGTGTGGGCGGTGTTAGGAGCCGCTGATGTTGAGAGCTTTCTCAAAACTAGAAAGGGTATTCAATTGAAATTGAAACTCGTGACTGGAGCAGACCCTTTGATGGTCGGAACAAACGTCAATATTTTTGAAATATTAAATGGCGATGCAGACCAGTTCTCAGCGTTTTTACAACATTGGCCAGAGGGTAGAACGGCCTTTGCGAGCGAGTTTTATGATAGTTTGATTCAAGACAGTGACCTACACGAGGACATTCAAGGCCTCTTGAAAGACCTACGTCCAGAAGTAATCAACTACGCAAATGACAATGACGCCGTATTTTGTGACCCTGATAATCCAATTCGACTTTTTCTAAGCCAAGTCTTAAAAAAAAGCAGTACCTGGTACCCGGTTCCCGGGCGGCTGGGACAAGAATTTCCAACTAGAATGCTGGCGCTGTGGCGCGAACATTTCGCGAAACCCGCCAATTTAGTTATTGCCTTAAATGAATACTTGGCAAGGGACGAAAAAAAGGCCGACCTGGCCGAGAAACGCCTTTGTGAATCTGAGTCGGGTGCAATCAAACAAGCCTATGCCCATTCACGGGTGTTAACCCTCTTGAATCAGCATTTGAATGCATGTTTGATTCCCGAAGGTATCCGCAACTTTTTTGAATCAGATTGCCGCACAGAACTAAATTACTGCTTGCTAAATATTGAGGCAAACAAAGATAGCTGGAAGTACTGGTCTCTCGTGATAGAAGAGGCGGGCTTCATATTTAAATCTGATGGCAAATCTGGGCGCTCAGAACTCACTCAGCGTATTCAGGGTTTACTGACATTGATAGAGCAAGGTCCCAAGATGGACACCTGCCACGAAGACGTACATCACACATTCATTGAAAGTATGAATGCAGCTTTATTTACTCGTCTTAAGGGGGAGTTTGATACCGAAGAACCCTGGAAACGACTTATCAACGGGCAGGGAAGTGACGCAGAGTTCGCGAGTTTAAGTAAAGCGGCTGCGCAGAAAGCCAAGGGCCTGAATGTGGGTGATTGGTTTTTGTTTACGGACGAACATGAGCGTGTTTTACGCTGTAAACTTGCGTTAAAACCCGAAGGAACCAAACAGCTATTGTTTGTAAATGCCCATGGCCGTAAAGTCATGCAAAAGGATGTTGAAACTTTTTTACTTTGCCTGTCTGCAGCCGTTGCCAAACCTCTTAAATCGAACAATCAATTTGAGTTGTCGTTCACTCGACTGATTAATAAAAAACGTGAATTACTTGAGGCGGAGCAGGATAGTCAGCGGGCTCAGGTCAAGCAGGAAGAGGAAGCGCGTGCCAATGAACTTGTGACAGAACAGGAACACGGGTCAAATTTAAAAGGTGCTCGTCCACTAAATTCTTCTGAGTTGCCCTCTGAACCGGTGAGTCAGAGGGAGCAGGAAGACAGCGAAGACCTTCAGCGTGCCGAACATTCCCTAAGCACCCTACATGTCGGCGCCAGGGTCGAATTATTAGGTGATGGTGGCGAGAGTACCCATTGTAAGTTAGCGGTGATTATCCGTGGCAGCGATAAATTTATTTTCACGGACCGATTGGGGAAAAAAGTCGCAGAACTCGCAAAATCTGAATTATTATCTCGTTTCATGCATCAGCAAGTTATCGTTCATGGAGCCGGTGAGAATTTTGAAGACCAGTTGGCAAAAGTCATTCGTGGTTTACGAAAAACTTAAGGGATCTCAGGTCTACTCATGAACACAATTGTTGAATCGCGACGGGAATATCGGCTGCTGGCGGAAGAGGCAGTGTTTTTGCAACTGGCTTGTGATCTGCCAGGAACAAACGGGGCGGAGGCGCTTGAGTCCCCCTCCATATTGCTGAGCCATAGCGTGGATATCTCAGCGAGTGGTCTGTTAATGCTCTTAGATGAAGAGCTGCCAGTTGGCTCGATCTATCCCGTGTGTGTTGTTCTGCAAAACCCGGATGTACGATTCCAGCTGATCACTGAGGTTAAATGGGCATTGCCTGAAAACGGACAGTGGCGTGTAGGGCTAGCTATATTTGAATCGGAAGATACCGACATAGAAGAGTGGAAAAACCTCATTGAGAAGCGATGCAATCAGTGACCGACGATACGCTCATTCATTTCCTAACGCCCCAGGGCGAGTTTTCGCTTTATCGCTATCCACGCCGCCCTCGGGAAACTTTACGCGCCTGGGATGCCGCCGATGAATACCTACTTCAATCGCTAAGTGAACATAATGCGTTGCGTGAGGGAGCAAAAATCCTTCTGGTAAATGATCACTTTGGGGCGCTGTCTGTAGCCTTGCATACCTATTCCCCCAATAGCTGGTCCGACTCTCATCTTGGGCGCTTGGCGGTTGAAGCAAACTATGAAGATAACGGCTTGGTAGAGGCTGGACCCCGCTTTATCGAGTCCACGCAGGTGCCTGACATTGGTCAGCCGTTTGATATTGTGGTGCTGAAAGTCCCTAAAACATTGGCGCTTCTAGAATACCAGTTGTCCACTCTTCAGGCCCATTGTTCGGATAAAACGCTGATTCTCGCC
>CAJWCA010000036.1 GCA_913020395.1 uncultured Cellvibrionales bacterium
GGTTTATCAAAGCCATAATACTCTTTCAGCCGCAGCAACTGGTCGTCTGAGAGCGCATATCCTGGCCTGACATCGAGGCAGAACTGGTGCCGCCTCCGTCAGCGCTCATCATCTGCATTTCCATAATTGCCCGCTCAAGGGGTCCGCCTGGGACCAATCGAGTAATGGCAAAGACAATGATGGTTACACCGATGAGGGTAGGGGGAATCAATAACAACCGTCGAATAAAATAATCACGCATGGGGCAAATTCTTTATTATGCTGCAGCTTTCAGACGCTGCAGGCGTTTATAATTGTAGGGGAAGGTACAAATGCACCTCAAAACATAGTAATAGCACAAATTCGTTCCGTCCACCTTCTTGCGATAGAACACCTAGGTGCTGAGACCAATACTAGGACAAGCAATTCCCAAAAACGATCCTTTTTAATCAAAAGATTTCGATCAAAAGATCTCACGAGCTAATATGACGAGTGAATGTGCTGCACATCGAGACTCACATCACTTATTACTAGATTATCTCGGCCATTGAGGCCATACTTGCCTCCAATGCACAACCTTATACTGATCGCTCACTCGAGGCTTTAATGGGCAACGCCAATATACAAGACACATTTCTTCAGGCACTTTGTGAATCCGGCAGCAGTGTCAATATCTTTCTGGTCAGCGGAATTCGCCTCAAAGGCGTAGTGGAATCCTTTGATATGCACCTGGTCGTGCTGTCTTCACCACAGGGTTCTCAGGTTATCTACAAACACGTTATTTCAACGATACTTCCAGACAAACAACCCAACTACAGCAGGTCATAAGCTAGCCCCAAGCCTGCTTAGGCCTCTCGCTCCCGCAGAAAGTCCAAAACTTCATCGCCTGGTAATGGGCGACTGATCAGATAGCCCTGCATCTCCTCACAACCCAAGTTGCTGAGGTAGTCATGCTGAATTTGTGTCTCCACGCCCTCTGCAATGATTTTCAGCTTTAAGCCGTGAGCCATGGCACAAATGGCATTCACTATGCTGACCTCAACATCAGGGGTCTGAATATTGCGCACAAAGGACTGATCTACCTTAACGGTGTGAATCGGCAGCCGATGTAAATAACTCAAAGACGAGTATCCCGTTCCAAAGTCATCAATCGCCACCTCAACACCGTAGTCTGCGAGCTTTTGTAGTTTCGACACCATGCCCTCAAGGTCATTCATCATGACACTTTCGGTGATTTCGAGCTCAAAGTAACGGGGAGGGAATTGGTAACGCTCGAGCGTGTCGATCACTGTATCAACGAGATTGGGGCGTTCGACTTGCAGCGAAGAAAAATTGACCGCCAGACGGATTGGACCCACGCCCTGATCCATCCAGGATTTCACTTCCTGGCAAGCTCGCTGCAAGACCCACTCACCGATTTCGACGATGAGTTTGGTTTCCTCTGCCAGCGCAATAAATTCACCGGGAGGCACTAGGCCACGCTCGGGATGCTGCCAGCGTACGAGTGCTTCAACACCCACAATAGTCTGCGTTTTTGCACAGAGCTGTGGTTGATAAAACACCCTCAACTCGTCGTTCTCAAGCGCGCGATGCAGCTCACTTTCCAGTTTAATGCTGTGACTGATATCGGAACTCATCGCTTCGTTGAACAGGCAGTAACCGTTTTTCCCACGTTTTTTGGCCTGATACATCGCGATATCAGCGTTCTTAATCAGAGCGTCCAGGTTGCCGCCATATTCTGGATAAAGAGCAACACCAATACTAATGCCGACAAATACATCCTGCCCTTCTAATTCAAAAGGTTGCTTGACCGTCTTTATGATCTTTTCGGCAATTGACTGGACAACCTCCTCACCATTCACCTCGGGTAGCAACAGAACAAACTCATCCCCGCCAAAACGACTTAAGGTATCCCCTTCCCGCAGACATTTTTGCAGACGGTTCACCACTGTTTTCAACAGGCGGTCTCCCACCGCATGGCCGAAGGTGTCGTTGACACTCTTGAAACGATCCAGATCCAAAAACATAACGGCTAACATCTGGGAGTGCCTGCGGGCATGTGCGATGGCCAGCTTCAAACGATCGTTAAACAAAGAACGGTTGGGTAGTTCGGTTAACAAATCGTGATAGGCCTGAAAGCGAATGAGTCTCTCGGATTTCTTCCGCTCTGTTATGTCTCTCGCTGTACCGTAAAAACCTGCAAAAGCATCTCCACCGCCAGCCGTAACACGGTCGCTCGCAGAGCTCGAAAACTCCAGATTTGATACAACCCCCATAATATCTGTCTGCACGGGGAATAACGTGAGTTCAAAATATTTCTTGTCACCACTGTCCGAATGGTGATTCAGACACAGCTCGATATTGTGTACACCTTCAGCACTCACCGGTACATTCGACGAATCAAAAAGCTCTAATACTTGCCGGTGTGGTTTTTCCAGCAACTGAACAAAGGGCAAGCCCAGCAACTGACCCGAGTCATAACCCAGCAAAGATTCCATCTGGGAGTTTGAAAAGGAGAACATACCTTCGTTGTTGAGCAAAAAAACAATATCGGGGGAGCGATCGACGATATAACGGTAAAGCGCTTCCGATTCCCGCACATGACTCTGATAGCGATCCCGCTCATCGCGCAGGCTCTTTTTATGCATCGTCGAGTCGATAGTGGCAAAAAGTTCTTCGGGAGAGTAAGGCTTTTTCACGTAGTCAGAGGCGCCCATTCGCAAGGCTTTGCGAACAGCATCGAAGGCCGTCTCACCACTGACCACGACCGTGACAACGTCAATACCTTTGTCGGCCATGAAGGCCATGACGGCGTAACCGTCAAAGTCCCCCATGTTCAGATCGAGCAACAACAGGTCGTACTGATTCTGCGCCAGCAATTGGCAGGCCGCCTGGCCACCCAGGGCCGTATCTACAGAGTAATTTTTGAACTTCAGCAGAGCTTCAAGACTGCTCAACATGCGAACTTCATCATCCACCACCAATACTCTGGTTGCAGATGCCACTTGTTGTGTTTGCACTTCAGCTAATTCGGCATTCATAACCACCCGCCTAATCCCCTGCGTCGATAGACCCGACTGTTATTTTTTTATTTTTCGCGGCAATAAAATTTTAAATTCAGTTTTGTTCGCTGCACGCCGGTAGGCAATTGACCCACCCAGCTCTGAAATCAAACGCTTGCAAATGCTCAGACCGAGACCCGAGTGCCCTTCACCTTTGCTTGATGTGACTGGCGAGAATAGATTGTCCCGCACTTTATCCGGAATGCCAGGGCCATCATCGGCAATCACAACTTCGATATATTCACGGCCATTATGATTGATCTTATCGGAGGTGGTGAGCGTAATGAGCCCCCCATCCGTCATCGCTTCGGCAGCGTTTTTGATCAAATTGGTGAACACTTGTTTGATCGGATTGCGATTCAGTGTTAACCAGGGCACTTCCAGGTCCAGACAGAGTTCACAATTGATCGCGTGAGTTAGAAACAGCGATTGTTTGTAAATTTCTACAAGGTCGGTTAATTCGGCATTGACGTTCACCTCACCGCCAACATTTAACTCAACTTTGCCCAAATCTTTTAACTGAAGAATGATCTGGCCCGTCCGATCAATTTCCTCTCGAATAATACCCAGTTCGTTGTGTGCCTGGTGTTCGTCTCCGAGCTTCAAGGCAAGCAACTCCAAATAATTGCGAATAATGCTTAAGGGGTTATTCGCCTCGTGGGCAATTTCTTTCAGGCGATTTTCTACACCGTCTTTAAAGGCCTGGGATTCGGCATCGGACTCATGCTGCTGTTGATCACAAGTTTCAATCGCCCGGGCCACCTCTACCGCAAACAGAGACAGCAGTCGTTGCTTTTCTTTTTTATAGGGCTCGTCCATGCCCAGCACAAGCACACCTCGGACGACACCTTCGTTCACCATCGGCACGCAGAGCATGCCTTTTCGTCCACACAAGCCAATCAGCTGCCGATCGACCACTGCCACCACATTATTATCGGCAGACGAACTGTCAAAGGAACTCACCGGGGCTTGTTGAAGTGCTGCATCACTGATCATGCTGCGCTGCTCTTGCAGCGGTATTTTGAAATCGACCGTGTCTCGCTCTTCCCCTTGTTGATACACCAGCGCATCTGCAGAGGCATTCAACTCGAACAACAAGACATTATTAACACCAAACAACAGCTCAACCGTGTTGGTGACGTGTGCATTAAGCTCTTCTCTCGAACCCGACAAATCAAGGTTTTGTTTGGCGTTTTGCAGCAAACCAATGTTCTTTATCTGCTCGGCCAAATCCTGCATGGCTTTCTTGTCACGGGCCGAGGTATCACCGGTATTTTTGAGATCGATGCCCATCGATTGAGCCACTCGACCCACTTCCGTTCCAATCTGGAGAACGATTTCCCGGGTGAGCGGTACGGTTAAACCAAACAAAGTGTCCGCCGCCTGGAAATTGTCCGGATCGCCTATCGCGTCATCTTCAGATAACAGGGCGGATAGCCTGACCAACTTAACCAAATGGTGGGCGTCACGGGCCTGCTCGGTCGCCTCGTGATGGTAGCGCACAGCATCACAGGTAAAAGTATCAAGCCCCCAACTGGCCAGGAGTTCAGCACCCAAACCACAGTGATTGACACCAAACTCTCGCTCTTCCGCCTGTGCAATGCTGCTCTCGTTGATGTTCTTTTCATCAATACTATCGAGCATAGCCTGATAGCGCTCAGGGAATTGACTCTGGAGTACGAGGCTGCCCACATTATGTAACAAACCCGCCAGGTAGGCCTGCTCGGGAAAGTCATAGTTGGTGAGGGCGGCAAAAGATTTGCTCAACAGCGCGCAGGACAGCGATTGGCGCCAGAACTGCTTCAAAAACATGGAGCGTTGTCGACCAAATTCAGAGAAAAATTGTTGCACCGCCACCGTAATAATCAGGGTTTTTAAGGTATCGGTTCCCAGCACCAACAAAGCACGCTCTAAAGTACTAACGTTAGATGCCGAAGAATATAGAGGTGAGTTGGCCAGCGCCAAGACTCGACCTGTAATGGCGACGTCCTGGGCGACGATTCGAGATATCTGTTGAAAATCGGCATTGTCATCATGACAGACCTCCAACATCTTCACCAAAATATGTGGCAAAGTAGGAAGCTTTTCCATTTCTAAACCTGCTAGTGCTGCCTGGGTATTTGTAGGCGTTATCATTATTTTGCGACCCTTAACCCTGCAATAGTAAGGTTCTACCTTAATTAATCCATTTAAAGTTGTCTATTTTTTAATCTAATAGCCAAATTTGTGACCGCTCTCCCAGTTTCCCCAGCAAACTATTTCAAGAAAATTGCTTTTCTTCTGCTCGCTTGGCATTGCCTAAGAGAACTTTGCCCCGCATAATGTTGTGCAGGTGCAAGTTTCATTCGCTGATATTACTGCAGACAGCCGCAATACTCCATCGTAGATTGCGACGACAGCCAATGTATTTGCCAGCAATACCCGGAATAACAAAAATAGTGCTCCATTCAGATACAAGGGTGTTACATGCCTGAACCGCATAGCAAACCCGACAGCAAACGTATGAAAACAATCGCGGTCACCAGCGGTAAAGGGGGTGTCGGCAAAAGTAATATCGTTGTAAACCTCGCCATTACACTGGCCAAGCAAGGCGCAAAAGTCTGCATCCTCGACGCCGATACCGGTCTGGCCAACATCAATATTCTTGTGGGAGTTGTGCCCGAATATACACTGGAGCACGTGTTATCCGGCGAAAAAAGCCTGCGAGAGGTTACCCTGAAAGGCCCCGGGGGCGTTCATATTATTCCCGGCGCCTCTGGCGTGGCATCCTGCGTTGAGCTCACACACCGAAAACAAGAAAAACTTCTCAACGCGCTGGATGGGCTTGAGCCGCTCTATGATTACTTGCTGATCGACACGGGAGCGGGTATCTCCCCCACCGTTTTACATTTTGTGGCGGCGGCGCAAATGCCCATTCTTGTCATCACACCGGAACCCACCTCACTGACCGATGCATTCTCCCTGCTGAAAGTATTGCGGCGAGGCAAGTTTAAGCGCCCCATTCAGGTGTTGGTGAATAAAGCGCCCAGCATCAATAAAGCCAATGAGATTTTCACCCGCTTTCAGACTGCCGTGGACAAATTCATTGGACTGCGTGTACGTTTTTTGAGCACCATCTGGCGAGACCAGGCGATTGCAGCCTCGGTCGCTCGCCAATACCCGGTCACACTGGGCTCTCCTTCTACGCCTGCCTGCCAGGACTTTAGCCTGTTGGCGAACAGCATAGAGAGAACCTACGATGCAGGCCTAATCAAACCCATTCGTTTTAGCCAATACTGGCAACGAAGAGTCGACAAAGCGAGGCAAGTAGAAACCATGCAACGTCCTCAAGCGGTTACCCAACTCTTTGCAGAGACTTCTCAATCAGAGCCAGCGCAAACCATTGCGCCACTAGACACCTCAGCACTGACAGGCGAGCGACCGAAGCCAGTCGAACATTTGGATTTGAAACGTAGCCAGCGACCGAGCCCGGTTCAGGCTCTCTCATACGAGAGCGCTCCTTCCGCAGACGTCCCAGATTCTAGCGGGAACGCAGGCGCTCAGACGAGCGAAAACACTAGCGAACCGATCATCGACACCCAGTCCTTTGCAGAAGGTGTCTGGGAGACAGCCTCCGACCAGATACGGCAGCTGATTCGTCTGGGTTCTGTCAGTCAGGAGCAAATAGAAAATCTGCGTGCCGATCTGGCCACACTGGCAGATTCGCTGCCTGAGGAATCCAAACCTCGCCCAATCAAAAATCTTTCCCTTGAAAAGGGCTCTGAAACTGAACAAACGAAAGACCAGCCAACCCCCCGTAAACACCGCTTCGACGAATCGACGTTTGGCAGCCAGGAACTACTGCTGAAAAACCTCCGAGAGGCCAGTAGCGATGGCGTGGTGCCTTTGATGAAATTGCTGGACGCGGCCAAAAATCACAAAGTCACAGATTAAAACGCAGGCATAAAAAAAACCCACTACACTCAGTGGGTCAAGCAGAGAGAGCTTGAGCACGCAGCCACCACAAAGTGCCGGCTGCAGCGTTTTTTAGAAGTGGTATTTCACATCTGCACCCCAGGTTAATGGCGCCTCTCTGGCAACAAAAGGTGTACCCAAAGTAGCCTGTGTCACCGAACCCACAGTGCCGACGTAATCATTGTCGAGTAAATTCCTACCCCAAACCGCCAGCTCAATTCGTTCGTCATCGTTTGTCCAGGACACTCTGGCATTGAGCAACTTACGGTCTTCACCGTAACCTGCAATATCCGTGAAGCTGGCAATAAATCCTGGCTCCAGGGCAGAGGTATCCTCTCGGTAAACGTAGTCGATGTGAACCAACAGACTGCCCACAGCCACCTCAGGTGTCCAATCCAACTTTAAGGTGTAGGCATCACTGGCCTGCTCTTTAGCAGAAGCTCCACCATCCAGCTCCCCTATGTCGTTGTAAAAACTGTCCCAGACTGATTCTGTCTCACGGTAAGTACTGACCAGCCCCACTTTCAGGCTGTCGGCAATAATCCAATCGAGTGTAACTTCAATCCCCTGGATATCCTGATTACCATTAATCACGGTGGGAATTGAATTGGCCTGACCCGGGGGTTTGGTGCCCACTGAACGCTGACGGTCAATCACCTCCATTTGGTAGGCACTCACCTGGGCCCGCAGGGTTTTGTCAAAGAAATCCCCCTTCAAACCCAACTCAATGTTAGTGACCTCTTCAGGTCGAATGGGATTGTCTGCGGTGGAGATATCCAACGAATCGAAGCCGCCGGCTTTGTATCCCGTGGAATAAGTCAGAAACACCATTGCATCATCGTTGAGCTGGTAGTTTGCTACGGCGCGCCCGGTGACCTTGCTCCACTCTTCACTGGCACTAATAACCGTTGGCGTGATGTTCTCAAAAATCAGATTTTTCTGAACACCTGGGTTAATAGTGCTGAAGCTAGTGACAGGCGTATACCAGGTGAACGTTTTTTCATCCTGGCTATAACGCAGCCCCACACTCAATTCCAGCTTATCGTTCACGGCATATTTGGCATCCGCATAAAAACCCATATTGGTAAAGTCACCGGTATTTTCAGTCGTTTCGGACCACAACTCACCGCGATAAGAAGGCCCCATAATTAGAGGTTCACCCAGCGCTCCTCCCAAAGAATCATAAAGGAAATCACCGGTGGCGGTCACCAGCTCGGGGGTGACCCCCGTAAACGCACCGGGCACAAGGAACATGTCGATAACGCCCAGAATTTGGGCAAAATCGTCTGCTTCCCACATGTGATCAACACCGTCGAAAAAGAAATCCGGCACCCCGGCGCCCACAAGGTCTGCAACCAGCCCGCCCGTGGTTAGGCGGGCCGCCGTTTCGGCATTTAAATTCAGCGAGGTAACCTGCAAGGTGTTTTCTTTGCTGTAGTTTCCGCCCATTACCAAATCAAGTTTGTCCGTCGAGTAATTCACCTGCAATTCGGTGTAGGTAATGTCTGAGTCTTCGACATTGTTGGTATCAAAATAACGATCAGCCACCGCTGTGCCGTCTTCGTCCTGACGATTGGTGGTATCAAAATCGCGATAGCTGGCCGTTGCCTTCATCGACCAGTTGTCATCAAATTCGTGATTGAGTTTTGCCGTAACGGCATACATATCGCGGGTTTCCTCCCCCCCGATCACGTCATTTTCAATTTTGCTGCTAAAGGGGTTGGTACTGTAAGCATACTCACTGACGCCGATGGCAACACGCGCCGGCTGATCGACTTTGTCCCAATCATAGGAGAGTTGTAAGTTTGTTTGCTCGCTGATATCCCAAAGCAACGACGCTCGGGCAGTCATAGAGTCCTGGCCTCCCGGATCGCCCCCGGATGGCCCTACATTGTCGGCATATCCATCACGGCGATTACTCAGTGCGTTCAAACGCAGATAAACACTATCACTCAAAGCGGTATTCGCCATCAGCTCATAACGCTGAAAACCGTAGCTGCCCATTTTGGCGCTGACAAACCCTTCGTCCTCTGATTGTGGCGCATTGGGAATAATGTTGACTGCACCTGCAGCCGCGTTGCGGCCAAAGAGTGTACCTTGAGGGCCCATTAATACTTCTACGCGCTCCATATCGGAAAACGCGATGGTTGTGGCCGCCCTCGGCAAATAAACGCCGTCGTAAAATGTTGCTGTAGAAGGGTCTCCGCCCGTACTGATATTGGGACTGCTAATACCACGAATGGTAACACCCGCCTGAGTGACGCCGTCACCCGCTTCAAAACCCGGAATAAACTCGTCCATGTCGGCCAGCACCAGAGCGCCAGTATTTTCCATGTCCTGCTTTGAAAAGGTGCCAATGGTGACCGGCACATCCATCGCACTCTCCTGCCGCTTCTGGGCAGTCACCACGACTTCCTCTAACTCAAAACCACCATCGGCGGCATAAAGGCTGGGTGCTGCAGTGGATAACAGGCTAACCGCCGCTGCCAGCGCGGTGTGTTTATAGGGGTGCTGAGAAGGAAACTTACGTGAAAGATAAGGCATTATCGCTCTCCGTTGTCTTGTTCTAATTGCCGCCCAATTGGGCATTATTATCGTATTTATAGCTGGCTAGAGAGACTGAACATTTCATTAAGGAAAGGTGGAACTATCTCTAGTTAGAACAATCGTACCACTTAGGGGAAGTAGTCAGCACTAGTAAATCCGACCCAAGGGGCCGGATTAGAGGGGAAAATCAAGCCGGATTCTGGGTTCTCTCTCCTAACACGCTGACCAGCTCCGCGACCTTTCGCACTTCCATCTTCTGCATCACCCGGCTGCGGTGAATTTCAACGGTTTTAATGCTAATGGCCAATTTTTCGGCCATCTCCCGGTTTGCGAGCCCGGTCACTACCAGTTCGGCAACCTCTCGCTCGCGCTTGCTTAAACTGGCCCAGCGCCGTTCAATTTCCTGCTGCCGCGCCTGGGTTTCAAACAGACGTTCAGCGTTTTTGAGCGTAGAGGACACCAGGTTCAGCAGGATTTCGTCGTCGAAGGGTTTTTCCAGAAAGTCCACGGCCCTGTTTTTCATAGCCTGTACTGCCATCGCTACATCGCCGTGCCCGGTGATGATAATCACCGGTAAGGTCAATTGCTGGCGCTCCATCTCCTGCTGCAGCGCCAGACCACTCATGCCCGCCATTCGCACATCCAACATCAGGCAACCTGCCTGTCCATCATAGGCCGCCAGAAAAGCCTCGGCACTGTCGTAGCCCTGAACGGCATGACCTGCTCCCTCGAGGAGCCAGACCAGCGAGTCTCGAAAGTCCTGATCATCGTCAACTACAAAAACGGTTTGAGTATCTGCGTTCATAAATATGCCTTTGATTGCCTTCCCATTATTGTTAAAGATTCGCTGTTGCCGACACCTGCTTTGGCAACAAAACCGTAAATTGTGTGCGCCCGCCGCAACCTTCCCGGGCCGGCCGCGATTCTACCTCAATACTGCCACCGTGGGTCTCTACGATTGTGCGGGTAATCGACAGCCCCATGCCAAGACCCTTGGGTTTTGAGCTCACGTAGGGTTTAAATAACTGGTCTTTATAATCCGGTGCGATTCCAGGGCCGTAATCGATCACCTGAATAATAATATTTTCCCTGTCACTGCCGGTCACCAGCTTAATTCTCGGATCGGGAAAATCCAGTCCCTCATAGGTATCCATGGCATTGCGTAATAAATTGATCAATACCTGCTCCAGCTGGATACGGTCGGCCTCCAATTCAGGCTCGTCGGGGCTTAGTGTTAATTCCACAGCAATGCCACCTTTCAACATTTCGTGGCGCACAAATTCCACCACTTCCCTGCAGGCGGGGTTCAATAAAAAAGTTTGCCGCTGAAAAGGCGTTTTTCTGACCAAGGCACGCAGCCGTTTGACGATTTCAGCCGCGCGCTGGGCCTGCTGGGCTATTTTCCCCAACACCGGTGCCAGCACACTCACCTCTGTGATATTGCCGCTCTCAATCTGGCGGCTTGCGCCCTTCGCGTAATTGAGGGTCGCAGCCAGTGGCTGATTAATCTCGTGGGCAAGACCCGAGGCCATTTCCCCCAAGCTCAACACTCTGTTGGCGTGGGCCAACTCCGACTGGTGTTGACGGGACTCCCGCTCGGCGTGGGCCTGACGGGTGAGATCCATGATAATTAGACTGTATTGATCCTGACTGGCTTTTAGGGCCGTGATCGGCGCGTGCATCAGCACCTCTCTGAGAATCATGAAGCGCCGGTCAAAATGCGGTGACTTTAAACGAGGCTCACCACGCCACGCGCCCTTGCGTTGGGCAATGGGTAATATCTCTTCCTGTAATTGTTGAAGGTTCTCGGGCGACAACAGGGATTGCAGGGTCTGCCCCTCACAGGACTCTAAATTAAACCCCTTCAAAGCTGAGCTGTTCATATAGCTGACTGAAAAGGAAGGATCGAAGAACACCACAAGATCTGAGGATACCTCGACTACCTGGGCCAAACGCCTGGATGCGTTCTCAGCCTCCACTTGAGGAGTGATATCGCGCGTGATCGCAATAATTTCAATCAGCTCATGGGATTCGGGGTCACGAATAGAGCGATGGGTCGATTCCAACCAGAAATAATGACCCTCTTTATGGCGTGTGCGGTAGCGAAAGGTTCGCACACCGTGCTGATAAATCGCAGGGATCATGCGGCGTTTCATCGCCTGGGCATCTTCCGGGTGAAAAAAATCGTAGGCAGGATAGCCCAATAGCTCTTCCGCGCTAAACCCACAGATTTTAGTATGAGCCGGATTAATCGTCGTATAAGCCCAGTCGCCGGGGCGATGGGTAGAAATCATGTCCCCTGACTGTTCTACCAGATGTTTATAGCGGGCATTGTCCAGCGGAGGCGCTGTGAAAAATTTGTCGTCCTCGTCTGTCATCTTTTAAACATCCCTCAAAACTCGCGGTAAACCCCAATTTATCTGTTGAGCGCGGCTTGATCAAGCCACAATAATTCTGCAATAATACGGGTTTTCCCTAATAGAGCGATATTCACACGCACAGACCGCTCACCATGAGGTAGCCACGGCATGACCACACGACTGCTCAACGATCGCGATATCGATTTTATGCTCTATGAATTTCTGGATACGGAAAGCCTGTTGCAGCGACCGCGCTACCAGGAGCACTCCCGCGAAATATTTACCGCCACGCTCGATACCGCCAAAACCATCTCGGAAAAATACTTCGCCAACCACAACGCTAAAGGTGACGCCAACGAACCCACATTTGACGGCGAAAAAGTTCACCTGATTCCCGAGACAAAAGAAGCCTGGGACGCCTTTGCCGAAGCTGGATTTCTGGCGGCTCACTACGATTTTGACGAAGGTGGCATGCAGATGCCGGAAATAATTTTGCGTGCGGCCATGGCGTATTTCTCTGCGGGCAATATCTCAACCAATGGTTATGGATTTTTAAGTCTGGGGGCCGCCAATCTGATTCACTCCTTCGCCAGCGAAGAACATAAAACCCGGTTCTTGCCTGCCATGCAGACAGGGCGTTTTGCGGGCACGATGGCGCTCACGGAACCTGGTCAAGGTTCCGCTCTGGCCGATATCAAAACCTACGCCGAACCCACCGAGGATGGCAGCTACAGAATTTTTGGTCAGAAAATGTTTATTTCAGGTGGCGACCAATCTATCACCGAAAACATTGTGCACATGGTGCTGGCAAAAATTAAAGGCGCACCCGCGGGCGTTAAAGGTATTTCCCTGTTCATGTGTCCGAAGATCAAAGTCAATGATGACGGCACCCTGGGTGAGCGCAACGACGTCGCGCTGGCAGGTTTGCTGCATAAAATGGGATACCGCAACACCACCTCTACGGTCTTGAGTTTTGGCGAGAACGGCGGCGCCCATGCCTACCTCGTGGGCGAGCCTCACAAAGGCCTTAACTACATGTTTCAAATGATGAACGAAGCGCGGATAGGTGTCGGCATGGGTGCCGCCTTATTGGGGTACCAGGGTTACAATTACTCACTGGATTATGCCCGGGAACGCCCCCAGGGCCGACTGCCCTCCAACAAAGATCCTGAGTCCAAACAAGTTAGCATTATTCAGCACGCCGATGTGCGACGCATGTTGCTCGCCCAGAAGTCCTACGTGGAAGGTGGTCTGGCGATGTGTCTGTATGCCTCAAGCCTGTTTGAAGACTCACAAACCGCAGACACTGAGCATGCCCGTGAGCAAGCGTTCACACTATTGGACTTGATTACCCCCATGATCAAAACCTGGCCGTCCATTTACGGTTTGAAAGCTAATGAAATTGCCATTCAGGTATTGGGCGGTTCTGGGTATATCCGCGAATACCCGGTTGAACAATATTACCGGGATAATCGTCTCAATCCCATTCATGAAGGCACTGACGGCATTCACGGTCTCGACCTGCTCGGTCGCAAAGTGATAATGAATAATATGGCGGGTTATAAATTATTTCATGCTACCGTTATGACCACCATTGAATCGGCAAAAGCACACGCTGAACTGAGCAGCTTTGCGGCTCAACTGAGCGATGCGCTCGAAACCCTAAATGAAGTCACAGAGTCTCTCCTGGGTGCGATGAAAGAAGACCCGGACGCCGGCATGGCAAACGCGACGGTTTACCTGGATCTCTTTGGTCGCATCCTGGCTTCCTGGACCTGGCTCAAGCAGGCAATGGTGGCCGCCAGCGCACTGGAAAAAGACGGCGTGCCAGAGAGCGACCAGCATTTTTATCGCGGTAAATTGCAGGCGAATCGATATTATTTTGAATGGGAGCTGCCCCAAATAGAGACCCAGGCAAAATTACTGTTAAGCCACAATCGCACGCCTTTTGAAATGAATGACGCTTGGTTCTAAACCGGTTAAATGGCGAAGATAAGCACCTGACTTTTTTACGCAACACACACAAACAGACAATTAAATTACATTGAATAACGTGAAAGGTTTAAAACAATGACATCTCCCGTAAGCATAGATATTCAAGACAACATCGCCGTGATCACAATGGACAAACCACCTGTTAACGGGCTGGGGCAGGCGCTGCGCAGCGGTTTGCAAGAAGCTTATCAGCAAGCGAATAACAACGATGCGGTCAACGCCATTGTGATTGCCTCTGCCGGCAAACTGTTTTGTGGCGGCGCAGACATTACAGAGTTTGGCTCAAAAGCGGCCGGTGCAGAACCGAGCCTGCCCAACTTGCTTAACACATTGGAAGAGTCACCCAAACCCATTGTGGCCGCCATCAACGGCATGGCCCTGGGTGGTGGATTTGAGCTGGCACTGGCCTGCGACTTTCGTATCGCATTGCCCAGCGCCAAAGTCGGCTTGCCCGAAGTGCACTTGGGCATTTTGCCTGGTGCCGGTGGCACCCAGCGCTTACCGCGTTTTGCCGGCGTAAAATTCGCACTGGAGATGATTACCTCAGGAAAACCTGCCGCGGCCAAAAAAGCCCTGCAGGCAGGTGCCATTGACCGCCTGCACGAAGACGACAGCAATTTTTTAGACGCTGCTATTCAATACGCCAAAGAACTCGTAGAAAACAATACAGCCCCTCGTTCCTGCGCGGCAATGGACGTTGATACCAGCGATGTTGACGCAGAATATTTTGAGACGTTTCGCAAGAGCATTGCCCGTCGCAACCGGGGTTTGATTGCCGCCGAACATTGTATCCAGGCAGTGGAAGCTGCCTGTGAGCTGCCACTGCATGAAGGCATGAAAAAAGAGCGAGAATTATTTACCGTTCTGGTCAACTCCCCCCAATCCCGAGCGCAGCGCCACTTGTTTTTTGCCGAGCGCGCAGCGACCAAAATTCCCGGCGTTGACCCAAAAACACCGCTGAGAACAATCAACAAAGTCGCCATTATTGGTTCTGGCACCATGGGTGGCGGCATTGCCATGAACTTCCTCAACGCGGGCATTGAAACCATTATTCTCGATTTGAATGCTGAAGCACTGGAACGCGGTGTCGGAGTCATTCGCAAGAATTACGACATCTCAGCTAAAAAGGGCCGCATGAGTGAAGCCGATGTCGAGGCGCGTATGGGCCTGCTTAACCAGACGACACAATACGATGACATCGCAGACGTGGACCTGGTAATCGAAGCGGTTTTCGAAAACATGGACATCAAAAAAGCAGTGTTCAAAACACTGGATGAAGTCTGTAAACCCGGCGCTATTCTCGCATCGAACACCTCTACGCTGGACGTAGATGAAATTGCGGCGGCCACTAAGCGCCCCGAAGATGTAATCGGTCTTCATTTCTTTAGCCCGGCCAATGTTATGCGCCTGCTCGAAATTGTTCGAGGTGCCAAGACCGCCGACGATGTATTAATGACAACCCTCAAAACCGCCCAGAAAATTGCCAAGGTGCCCGTGGTTGTGGGTGTGTGTTTTGGTTTTGTGGGCAATCGCATGTTGGAGCCCTATGGACGCGAAGCTTCGCGTTTGTTACTCGAAGGCGCCACCCCCGCACAAATAGACAGGGTATTAACCACCTTTGGCATGGCCATGGGATTCTGCTCTATGATTGATCTTGCCGGTGTCGACGTGGGCTATCTTACCCGCCAAGGCAATCTGGACAATATTTCTCACGACCCGAGTTATGGCGCACTCGGTGACAAACTTTATGAATTGGAGCGCTTTGGCCAGAAGACAGGCCGTGGCCACTATATTTATGAAGGCCGAGATCAAAAAGAAGACCCTGAAATTGTTGAATTGACACAACAGATTGCCACCGACCTGGGCATAGAACGCAGGGAGATTTCTGATCAGGAAATTCTGGAGCGCACTATCTACTCCATGATTAATGAGGGCGCACAAATTCTGGACGAGGGAATTGCCAGCCGCTCAAGTGATTGCGACCTGGTCTACACCAATGGCTATGGTTTCCCCATCGGCCGCGGCGGCCCCATGCAATTTGCAGACGAAACCGGACTGGACCACATTTTAGAGCGCCTGAAATACTACCAGGAGAATCTTGGCCAACACGGACAGTTCTGGTTTAAGCCGGCACCCCTGCTCGAGAAACTGGTGGCCGAGAAGCAAAAATTCAGTCAGTATGTGCCGCAACAGCACTAATACAAAACAATCACTGTAACCATCAGAATGGGGACACCGTCCAATTGACGCTATGGCGCCTGTTGGGCCGTGTCCCCATTTTGCCCTGATATCATCAAACCGGAGGTATTCATGTCCCTGAAGCATTTTCAACTAGAGGGCAAAGTCGCACTGATTACGGGTGCCTCCAGCGGCATTGGCAATACCGTTGCCAAGGGTTTGGCCAAGGCCGGCGCAACGGTGGTGGTCGCCGCTCGACGGGAAGACAGACTGAAAGAGCTGGTGAGCGACATTAAAAGCACCGGAGGCAAAGCCGTTAGGGTCGCAATGGATGTGGGCGACCGCGCCAGTGTCGACGCTGCCTTTGAGCGTGCTGAGTCTTTGGTCGGCACAGTGAATATCATTGTTAATAATGCAGGTATTGCCGACCCCAAAAACTTCATGAAAACAGATGCAGCCTCCCGAGACCAGGTCATGAATACCAATTTTAATGGTGTTTGGAATGTCGCTCAAGAGGGTGCTCGCCGGATGATAGACCGGGGTGAAACCGGCAGCATCATCAACATTGCCTCTGTGCTGGGTTTTGGTGTGCAACCGGGTCAGGCGGCTTACTGCTCGTCAAAAGGCGCCGTCATCCAACTAACCCGCTCTTTATCGCTGGATTTGATGCGTTATGGCATTCGAGTGAATGCGATTGCACCGGGCTGGTTTAAAACGGAAATTAATCAGGACTATTTCAACTCGCCTTCCGGCCAGGCCTATGTGCAGCAAATGCCTGCAAGACGCCTGGGTAAAGTAGAGGAGCTCATCGGCCCCATCATCATGCTGGCAAGTGAGGCGGGCTCGTTTGTGAATGGCGCAGTGATTCCTGTCGATGGTGCAATCAGCGTGGTGGCCGTTTAACGCAAAACATGCAGGACTTACAGACTTATCAATACGTTTTAATTGGGCTTATTTTTATCTGGAGCGGCTTCGTCCGCTCTGGTCTGGGTTTTGGCGGTGCGGTTTTATCTCTGCCATTTCTATTGCTGGTGGAAAAGCTTCCCCAGGTTTACCTACCGCTCATCTCTGTGCATCTACTGTTTTTTTCCTCCATCACGGTCGCCAGAAACCAATGGAAGACTCATCGCCAAACTGTGGCTGGTGAATCCCCTGAAAGCACTGTGGACTGGGCGTACCTGAAATACGCACTATCCGTCATGATCATTCCAAAAGTGATAGGCATATTCGGCCTGATCACTTTACCTGCCACCATGATGAGCAGCATTATTTTTGGCATTGTCGCGGTTTATGCAGTGTCTTACATTTTAAACAAGCCGTTTCGCAGTAACAGCAAGACACTGGACATTCTCTTTCTCATGCTGGGCGGATACATTAGTGGCACATCCTTAATTGGCGCCCCCTTGATCATTGCCGTGTTTGCTACCCATGTTGCAAAGGAGCAAATGCGAGACACTCTCTTTACCCTCTGGTTTGTTTTGGTCAGCATTAAGATGGCTGCGTTTATTTACGTGGGTATCGACCTGCAGCTAATTCACCACCTGTGGTTATTACCTTGTGCAGGCATCGGCCACTTCATTGGTTTGCGCGCCCATAAACATTTACTCAGTGCAGACAGTAAACACTTCTTTCGTGTGCTGGGAAGTATTTTACTGGTGATCAGCATTATGGGTATTTATGAGGCACTGGGAACGTCAATTCAGTAAAAGCGCTCAGCTTTTCATGAAGGGTTGATAAATGCCATCAACAAACTCAGCACAATAAACAGCGCAAGAAACCACAGCGACGACATCAAGGCTTGATCACGACTGCGCCACTGAATCGTAAACAACTCCCAGGCGCTCAACTTCCGGGCTTGCTTCAATCGAGGGTGGACCCAACGGACAAGCTGATCCCGATCAAACAAGGGCTGTTTTGCATTCCCCAGAGGCATGACCATGCCTGCAGTGCCAACGTGATGCCGGCCATAGTGAAGTGCTTCACCTTCAGCCTCGTAACGGCCGGTTTCATTTTCCATCACTAGTGCATTGTCCAAAATGCCCAAGCGCAGCATTGAACGTTGCTTGATCGAGCGATTTAATAATATAAACGACAAGGAAATCGCTGCAAACACGCCCCCACTCAGTAACAATAATGAAGAATCTACGGCACTGTCATCACTGTATATACCGAATACAAATGAAGCGATAAAAATGGCGATGATAATCGCAGCAATCCACACAAACTGTTTGTATTTCTTGATCAACTTATTTTCCAGCCAAAAAATCTCACCAGGCGAAGTGGTTTCAACGGCTAGATCTATTCCCGATAATTCAGAGCGCCCCTTTAATACTGCAACGGTTTGCTTGGGCTCCAGTTTTAATGCAACACCGCAACCGGCCAATATAAAGAGAACAAAGGCTATCAGACAAAATTGGGATAACTGCTGATAATAAGCCTCTTCTTGCGCCACCAGATCCAGTTTATCCTGAAAGCCCCTACCCAGATTGGCCGTCTCTACCTTGCGTCCGTCCAATGATATTTGGTAAAGCGCTTGCAATCGAAAGTCTGTCACCCAAACCGCCCCTTGCCAAAATACTAAACCCAGCGCATCAGAACCCTCAGGTAAGATAACCTCAGAAAGTGTTTCCGCGCCGGCGGGCAGGCGCTTGATCCGACCGCTTCCCATTCCACCATCGGCAATGCTAACCCACCATTCGTTACCCACTCGAACTAAATTGCTTGGCCAGCGGTGTACTTGGTCCAGTGTTGCTTCACGGCTATCTATCTCAAGGCCAAACTCAGGCCCATCTTTTTTGACCTTCACTATGCGATGATGATTGGTATCGGCCAGCCACAGGCCGTCCGCCTCGACTGCCATTTTGTTGGGGAACTTCAGGTCCGTCAGGTCCGACAGAACCCACTCGCCCGATTCAGATATTTTATAAAGTGAAAATGCTGAGGTATCAGTGACATACACAGTGTCGTTTGTTCTATCAATCGACACACCAAAACTTGCCTGCTGTGCGGGAAAACCACGCGCAAAACGACTACAACTCAAGTTGCTAGTCTCACAGCGGTAGAAGCCCTCCTCTCCCAACGTTGGAGCCCCCGCCCGGCTCTGAAATCTGAGGAAATGGAACAGGCCCTCTAACAAAGAGAAGGCCTTGGCCCCGTGATACACCAGAACATCGCCATTGCTAAAGAAATCCAAATCACCATGAATGTTCAAACCGAGGGCCGCCATATCCATCTGTTGGCTTAATTGCTTTTCTCGATTCACAAACATTATAGATTGATCGTAAGTAAAGGCCATTTGCCCTTGCGGCGTAGTTTTAATGAATCCAAAGTGCCCCAGCGAAAGGGCTTTATCATTGGCCCAGGCAAACGCCATGATCGATGCAATCATCAAGGCAATAATGGGGGAAATAAGAATGAAGCGAAGCCACTTTGGCAATGCTGATGGGCGACTGGAATCCATAAATACCGATACTCACCTTAATCCACTAAGTTCAATACTTGCTCTCGCATCCAACGATTGGCCTGGTCGCCATCAACGCTTTTATGCCAATACAAATGCCAGTTCAATGGCGACAGAGACAAAGGCAGCTCTACGGCCTTGAGACCGTTATTCCGTGCATATTGCAGCGGCACCGTTAACGCCAGATCAGAGCAGGCAATGATTTGAGGAGCCACCTGGTAATGCTGAACCCTCAGTTGAATTTGTCGTTGGCGCCCCAGAGTGTTCAGGGCCATGTCAACGTGGCCTAAACCGGTACGTCGGCTGGAAACATGTACATGTTTCAGCGCCAGATATTGATCCAGGGTCAAACTTGAACCTACGTCCGGGTGATCTTTTCTGACAAGCACGACATAACGACTGCTTGAAAAAGGGGCGTGACAGAGCTGAGGGTCGGCAACGAGCGGGATATCGATAGAGAAGTCCAATGTGCCCGCAGTCAGTTCCTTAGCCAGATTGTCTCTCTCGACATAATAACTCTCCAGCCGAATACCGGGTGCCTTCCGGTGCAAGGTCTCTATCAACGGCGCCAAAATGAAGCTCTCCGCCATGTCATTCATGCTGAAGCGATAGGTCTTTTCCGCTTCAGCGGGTAAAAATTCATGACCGTGTTGAACGGAGGTGTTCAGTAAGAGCAGCGCCTCTCTTACTCTGGGAATAATATTGTCAGCAATAGGCGTAGGCACCATTCCCTGCGGTGAACGCACAAACAATTGATCATTGAAGGTTTTCCTGAGCCGCCCCAGCGCGTTACTCACCGCCGGCTGCGTAATAAACAATACCTCCGCCGCCCGGGTTAAATTACGCTCGGAATAGATCGCATCAAAAACCACAAAGAGATTAAGATCCACCTGATTTAATCGCATGCTCACACCTTGCTCTACACTGATCAACAATACTCAACACGCACATTATAATATGTATGAATACTTGGCAATCAATATAATAAATTTCATTAATGTGGGCCGCTACACTACCCTGTTTAGCTCGGTATTCTCGCACTCACCACATCAGGATTATTCACATGGCAGAGCTTTACCTCATTCGCCACGGCCAAGCCTCATACGGCGCCGCCAACTATGACAAGTTGTCTGACCTGGGGCACCAGCAGGCGCGCTGGTTAGGTGAGTATTATCAACGCCAGGGCCTTGAGTTCGGCCACGTGCTCACAGGCAGCATGGTGCGCCATCAGGAGACAGCGGCCGGTATCTGCGAAGGTCTCGGCTTGCCAACGCAGGACTTCGATGTTCACAGTGGGCTGAACGAATTTGACTTTACCGCGATTGCCGGCGCTTACCTGGAATTGTTTCCTGAGCAAAACCCAGACGAAAACGCGCCGCGAAGCGAGTTTTATCGCTTACTAAAAAAGGCGATGTTAGCCTGGAGTCAAAATAAACTACCGGGAGAACTACCGGAAAGCTGGTCTGGATTTGAAGCACGGGTACAGGCGGCACTTCACCATATTCAATCACTCAGCGACAAAAAGCGTGTATTGGTTGTCAGCTCGGGCGGGGCTATGGCAATGGCCATGAAAATTGTCCTGCAGTCCTCGGCAGAATCTGTCATTGAACTGAATTTACAAACCAGAAACACCGGCGTGAGCCATTACTTTTTTAACAACAACTCTATTCGTTTGAGCGGCTACAACCACACACCTCACCTTGAAGCGCCTGAGTTTCAACACGCGGTGACATTTAGTTAGACGAATAATTTATTTCACATTATTACCATTAAAGGACCGACCATGTACTTTCAATACTCCGATAAAGTCAACGAATTGATCGCCCGCCTTTCAACGTTTATGGACGCCCATGTTTATCCCAATGAAGCGCTCTATAACGAACAACTGCAACTCGATCGCTGGAACACACCACCGATTATGCAAGAGCTCAAAGCAAAGGCAAAAGAAGCCGGCCTATGGAATCTGTTTAGCCCGCACGAAGAATATGGCGCCGGCTTGACCAATCTTGAATATGCACCGCTGTGTGAAATGATGGGTCGCTCCATGATTGCATCGGAAGTCTTCAACTGTAGCGCCCCCGACACTGGCAACATGGAAGTTTTGTCGCAATACGGTGACGAGGCTCAAAAAGCCCGCTGGTTGCAACCCCTGCTGGCCGGTGAAATACGCTCAGCGTTTGCCATGACAGAACCCAAGGTCGCCTCGAGTGACGCCACCAATATTGAAACCTCGATCACTCGCGATGGTGATGACTATGTTATCAATGGTCACAAATTTTATATTAGCGGCGCTTGCAACAAACACTGTGAAATCATGATTGTTATGGGCAAAACAGACCCCGACAACCCCAATCGCCATCAACAGCAATCACAAATTCTGGTGCCGATGAATACCCCTGGCGTTAACGTGATACGTCCAATGGAAGTCTTCGGGTTTGACGATGCACCAGAGGGGCACGCAGAAATCATTTTTGACAATGTACGGGTACCTGCCGGCAATCTTTTGCTGGGCGAAGGTCGCGGGTTTGAAATCGCCCAGGGCCGCCTTGGGCCAGGCCGAATTCACCACTGCATGCGCCTGATCGGACAGGCCCAGCGAGCCCTGGAACTGATGTCTCAGCGTGCCAGCAGCCGTACTGTGTTTGGCCAACCCATGATCAAACAAGGCTCTGTTAGAGAAGACATCGCAAAATCAGCTTGTGAAATTGAACAGGCGCGACTGCTCACCTTAAAGGCCGCGGACCTGATGGACCGCGAGGGAAATAAATCGGCGAGAGACATCATTGCTATGATTAAAATCGTCGCGCCCCAAATGCCCTGCACTGTTATCGATCGCGCCATTCAAATACACGGCGCCGCAGGACTCAGTCAGGACTTCAATCTTGCTCGTGGCTATCAATACGCCCGCACGGTACGATTGGCAGACGGCCCCGATCAAGTGCACATGATGCAACTGGGTCGCAACTTGGCCAACGACTACAGCCAATAAGTAAGAGAACACATCCGGAGATTGAGAGAAGCTATGAGCGATTCTGTAAATCATTTGGACGAGGTGGCGCTGGCGCGCTACCTCGAAACCAATGTTGAAGGTTTTAAAGGTCCGTTAAAGGCCATAAAGTTTGACGGTGGCCAGAGCAACCCCACCTTCAAAATTGAAGCGGCCTCAGGGGACTATGTGCTTCGCCGCCAACCCCCGGGCAAACTGCTCAAATCGGCCCACGCGGTCGATAGAGAGTATCGTGTTCTAGATGCTCTCAAAGACACTGAAGTGCCGGTTGCCAAGGTTTACCACCTCTGCGAAGACCGAGAAGTGATTGGCTCTATGTTTTACATCATGGAATTCTGCGCAGGCAGAATTTTTTGGGATTCAGCCCTACCAGAACTGGAAAGGGATGAGCGAGCCGCGTACTACGATGAAATGAATCGTGTCTTGGCCGCTATGCACAACGTCAATGTCGAAGAGGTGGGCCTGAGTGACTATGGCAAACCCGGCAATTATTTTGAACGTCAGTTCACACGCTGGAACAGTCAATACCGCGCCTCTGAAATGGGCACCATCGACTCCATG
>CAJWCA010000037.1 GCA_913020395.1 uncultured Cellvibrionales bacterium
TTGGACGGGTAAGGGCTTACCCGTCGCGATTTTCCACTCTTACTTGCTCCAAGTGTGGTCTTTGAATTGAACTCGGATATCTTTTTTACTGAGTTTGCCTGTGGCGGTGTGAGGCAGGGATTCAACAAAGACCACATCTGAGGGCACCCACCAGGTGGCGACCTTGCCATCAAACCAGGCCAGCATCTCTGCGGGGTCGATGGTTTCGCCTTCGTGAGTGACAACCACCAACAGAGGGCGCTCGGTCCAGCGAGGGTGGGAGATACCCACCACCGCGGCCTCTGCGACCTGAGGGTGATCAGCCGCGCAGTTTTCCAATTCAATAGAAGAGATCCACTCGCCGCCGGATTTGATCACATCTTTGGTGCGGTCGGTAATGTTCATAAAGCTGTTGCTATCAACGGTGGCCACATCGCCGGTTTCGAACCAGCCGTCGGCATCAATGTTTTCTTCTTCCGCTTTGAAGTAACGATTGGTGATCCAGGGGCCTCTGACTTTCACCGCGCCCGAGGATTCTCCGTCCCAGGGCAGCTCGTTGTTGTCGGCATCAACAATCTTTAACTCCACGCCGTAGATCGGACGGCCGGCTTTTTGCCGAACAATGTCGAGCTCCTCTTCCGGCAGCGCTTTTTGTTCCTTGCTCAGGGAGTTATAGGTGCCCAATGGGCTCATTTCGGTCATTCCCCAGGCGTTGTGCATCCACACGTTATAGCGCTCGTCGAAAGCCTTCATCACCGATACCGGACAGGCGGCGCCGCCCACCGTCAGGCTTTCCAAACTCTCGACTTTTTGTCCTGTTTTGTCCAGGTATTGCAGCAGGGCCATCCATACGGTTGGCACACCCGCTGATTTGGTGACTTTCTCTCCATTGATTAAGTTGCACAGTGTTTCGCCGTCTCCCATTTTGGGTCCGGGCAGCACCACCTTGCTACCGATCATCAGGCAGCTGTAGGCATTGCCCCAACCGTTGACATGGAACATGGGAACAATCGGCATTACGGTGTCATTGACGGAAATGTTGAACACGTCTGGAAGAGCTGCCGCGTAGCAGTGCAATATGGTTGAACGGTGGCTGTAGAGCACGCCCTTGGGGTTCCCTGTCGTGCCGGAGGTGTAACACAGTGCGCAGGCCAGGTTTTCATCCAGCTCAGGAAAATCAAAGGTGTCGGGTTTGTCGCTGATCAGCGTTTCATAACAGTGCAGGTCCCTGAGGTCGCTCTCTGGCATGTGAGCTTCGTCGGTCAACACCACAAACCCTTTCACATGGGGAATTTTGTCCTGCATTTTTGCCAGTAATGGCACAAACATAACATCGACAAACACCCACTGGTCTTCTGCGTGATTGATGATGTATTCGAGCTGCTCTTCAAACAATCGAGGATTGATCGTGTGGCAGATCATGCCGGAGCAAGAGATACCGTAGTAGAGCTCCAGGTGGCGGTAGTCGTTCCAGGCGAGGGTCGCAATACAGTCACCTTGTTTAGCGCCAAGATCTTTCAGGGCATTGGCCAATTGGCGCGCGCGTTTGAATGAGTCCCCGAAGGTATAGCGGTGCAGGGGGTTGTCGGCCGTAACTGAAACAATCTCCTGGTTGGCATGGACCTTTTCGGCAAAGTTCATGATTGTGGTGATTGTCAGTGGCATATCCATCATTAAACCGTTCATAGCGCCCTCTTATTTGTATGATTTATCTGGAAGTGTGCTGCCTGTAAAACAGGCAGCAGGAAGTATAGATGAGCTTGAGGCGAGATTGAACAGAAATTTAAACAAGTGTTTGAATTTCTGTTCTCAAGAGGGGTGATTGAGGTTTATTCAACAATTTTGATCCATTCGCCCGGCTTGGGTTCGCCACGAGGATAGTAGCCATTGAGCAGGCGGAGCTGCTCTTCAGTGTAACGACCTAATTTTATGTATTTTGCCAGTAAGGCGAAGGTCGTTTTACTGTTGGCTTTCACGTATTTAAGGGTTTTTGACTTGGGCGCTTTACGCTTGCCAGCGCTGCGTACCGGGCGAAAGCTACGGACACTGTCTATAAACATCTGGTCGTAATCGACTCCTTCTTCCGGTTCGCTGACGGTGCCGGTGAAGTGATAGACACGGTTCGACTGATAAAAAACAGCCATTCTGGTGGGATATTGCTCGCCCTTTTGTTTGGGGCGAACGCCGGTGTGCCCTGCCAGACCCGCCTGCCTCAATGGTTCTGAGCGGGTCAGTAGTTTGACATTGAGCTTCTGACGAATAAATTCGTCAGGAGGGATTTTGTCTCTCAGTCGCGTCACTTCTAGTGATAGTTTGGCACTCTTGTCAGAGGGTGCACCCGTGATGGCGGAACGCTCGTTAGCAATCTCCCATTCATCGGGGAAAACCAGGGTGAAACCCAGTTTGCTGTGTGTATATCGATTGGTTTTGGATTTGCTAGTACTTTTCACGCCCGCTTTCTGGGCGTAGTTAGTTCCCCAGATCATGCCGTCAACCTGATCGCGGAAGCCTTTTTCGTTAATCAGCTGGTCATCGTTGAGGCTCAGCGTGCCCGCTTTGGCAATCACCTCCTGGAGGCGTGCATCGTTACTGGGGTGAGTTGAGAATACCCCGTGATAACTTCTGGCTTTTTTGCCTTCCTCTTTTGCCCGATAGCGGCTAAAGCGTTCGTGATTCTTGAGTACGCCAATCACCTCGATCATGGCTTTGGGGTCGTAACCCGCATTAAACAGGTATTTGGCACCGAAACCATCGGCCTCCAGTTCCATTTCGCGGCCATAGCCGGAAATGGCTGCGGCCCCGTATATCGATGCTACGTCACCCACTACATTGCTGCGCGTGGCAATGGCAGACAATACAGCCCCCACCTTGGCGCCGCTGGCTGCCGCTTTTTGTCTCACGGCATGCCTCGCAGTAACATGGCCAATTTCGTGTGCCAGCACCGCCGCGAGTTCAGCCTCTGAATTGAGAAATCCAATCAGGCCGCGATTGATGTAGATATACCCTCCGGGGAGTGCAAAGGCGTTGATGTCGGGGCTGTCGATAATGGTAAACGTGTATTTTAAATCGGGGCGGTCGCTCGTTGCCGCGACTTTCTGGCCCACTCTTTCGACATAGGCCTTGAGGGTTTCATTGTCGTATGTGGGGGACTTTTCCATGATTTTGGCGTGTTCTTCGACCCCAATTTCCAACTCACGGGATTCAGACATCAAGACAAAATCGGCTTTGCCCGTGGCGGGGTTAACGGAGCAGGCTTGCAGTAGGGGGAGGGCACTGAGCGCCAGCCCTATTTTGATCCAATGTTGTGTCCTGCTTGCCTTACCTGTGTTCGCCATTGCTGTGCTCCTAGGGTTTATATTTCGGCGTCCGTCCAATTGTTCTTTGTCTTTCGATCTGGTGCCTTACTGGGCTGCCACACCCGCTGAGCTGGGATCCAGAAAGGTTTTAAGTTGCGCGCCCATGCCTTTGCAGGCATTGGCCTGGACCCTGGCAATCAGGGGAATGGGCACGACCAGTGCCGGCATGTAGGAGGTGCCTGTCGCCCCGGCACTCACAATGCCCAGTATTTCCCGGTTTTTGTAATCCCAGATGGTCGCTTCATAGTCCGACTCTTTGTCCCATGTGCCAAAGCCGAAACAGCCGGCGCCACCGGCACCAATTGAGCAACCGATTGAACCTGAGCTGCTTGTTGTCTCCGTATTGCCGTCTACCCAAATGATGTAGCTGATGTTGTAGCGGTCCAGCGCATTGGCAAACTCTATCCTTTCACTCATCTGGTCCAGGCGTTTCATGCTCATCGGGGCTGTGCGGGGTTCAAACCAGGGATACAGCGAGTCGAGAAATTCCCTCTCTCCAATGACATTGATTGCCTTGGTGCCTCCCTCGAGAATGCCGCCAATGCAGCTGACAAGCTCGGGTTCTGTTTCGTAGTCGCTGGAATGTCGTCGCCCCAATAAAACAATGGCGTCTCCATCAGACAGATGGCTGGCGCCCTGGCGATACTCGTCAATGGTGACGGAGGTACACGCGTTTAATAAAGTGGCGGCAAGAATGACAACTGGTGTTAATAATCGACTATTGAACATTGGCTTCACCCTGTTGAGGCACGCTGTCTGTTTGTGCGGTGGCATGAGTCTGGTGGTCGGCTAACCAGGCTTTGATTTCAGGAATACTGGCAAAACGAAGCGATAGATTGGCACCCATGTCGCGCAGGGCCATTACCGCGGCTTCATTAACGGCGTCTTCCTTGGACTTCATAAACGCGGTTGGCGTTTTACCGTAGGCGGTCATCAACCAATCTGCGAGTAACTGCCCCTGTGAATTGTAGACCCGCATGTTGTATTTGATCCAGATTTCGTAAACATTGATCTTGGTTTCGCGGGGCATAGCATATTGGAATTCGTCGATTCGAGGAGAGAATATGAGATCCACATTTTGGCTCTGGGCCTCTCCCGGGACGGCGCTCAGGTTAACCACTTCGGTGAACATCCGGGGCAATACTTTCCCCAGAACCGCCATCTGGGCTTCGCCGGTATCAATTGTCCATTTTGAGCGATCTTTGCTGTCTTCTTTATAAACATAGTTGCGGAATTCAGGTTCGTAATAAACACCAACCTTATGGGGAATTTTGTCAATCATGGGGGTGGGGAAATTGCCTTTAACAACCAGTGCATTTTCACAGCCCGCCAGCACAAGAAAGCTGGTCATTACCAAAAATTTGGTCAAGTTGTTCATCTGGAGTTTGCCTATATAGCTAGTTTTTATAAACGCTATTGTTATTAATAGCCCTACCTTCAGTTTAGTGTCTGTTTTACCCGATCGCGAGTTTCCCGGGACACCTTACCGGGCACCACTTCTATTCAATCCCACATATTGGACCACTAAGGTCGATAATCATTCAATCCCACAAAGGTGCCACCGTTGCGATAGGTGAGTTCACGCATAAGTGCCGCAAATCGAATGCCGGTGGTCTGCAGGTTCTCGGGGCGGGCAAATTGCACTGGAAAACCTACGGCGTGTATTCTCACCATCTTGTCGTCACTGTTGCGGTTGCTGTTGAGTCGGTCGACAGTATCGACCACTCGCTGAATAGAGCGCCCCGTAAATTCATCCCCAAAAACAAACAGACTGATTTTCTTTTTGGGGTCATAAAAGCTACGCACTGCCCGTTGAATACCTTCGACAGGGCTGGAGTTGCTGAAGGGGTTCCAGCGGCGCAAGCGGTTGATAATGACTTCGCGCCGACCCGGTGTGTCTGGAATCCACTTGCCGCGATAGTTGCCAAACATATAGTCGCCCATGTCATTCATGATCTGAATGCCTTTAACCTGGGGGTAGATGTCCAGGGTGGCGATCAATTCTTCCATCATTCTCTCCCAGCCGTAGTTGAACATACTGCCGGAGGTATCAATGATAAAAATTATGTATTCGCTATCGACCGGGATGCCGCCGATGATATTGTTTTTACGCTGGTAGTTTTCGCCCAGTAAACGCTCCATTTCGAGTGTCAGTGACTGCAAGGCAACATTGAGTTTGCCTTTGCTGAGATCGTCGGCGGCACTTTCATCTGCAATTTTTGCGTATTGCTGTTCCAGTCCTGCAAGCCTGCCTCTCAGTAGGGCGATTCTTTTGGACTCCAGTGACAGCTGTTCGTGTTTGGCGTTGAGATCGCGATTTAACACGGTGGTTTCGCCGCGCACGGTGAACAGCGTTTTCTGCAGGTCGGCGACTAATTCGTCAAGGCTGATCACCGTTTTCTCGAATACAACGGGCTCAACGGTTTTGGTAATCATGAGCAGTAATACAATCGCACCGAATCCACAGCAAACAATATCCAAAAAAGAGATATTGAGATCCTCTCCGTCTTTACGTTTACGTCTGGACATAGAAACTCCTGTTGCCTGACCTTATCACTAGGGCCAGTCCTTGGAAGGACTCATGAATGAACCTTGCGTATAACCTGCCAATCGCCAAAACGCCGAGGCGGCCATGGGATCACCCTCCATTGGGGCAAGAATGACGTTCACCGGAATTCCGTTGGGAATCTCTTCCACTGCCCGGTTGAACAGGCGCATGCGCTGTGCGCCGGTCACTGTGCGTTCTTTGGGTTTGCTCAAACCCTGAGTCGGCAAGCCATCGGTAATTAAAATAATGTTGTCCGGTAAAGTCGGAAAGGCGTGGATCGCCTGGAAGGCTTTTTCAAGGCTGGTGCCACCACCGGGTATGGTTGAACGCATGCCCTTTATGGCATCACGTAAATCCGCGCCTTCAGAAATTTGCAGCCATTCACCATCGGTATTGGGTACCACGGGTTGGACGTCGGTATTAAACGTATAAATCTGGTAGCGGCTTTGTTCCGGAAATTGAGCACTCAACCATTCAACAGTTCGAAGGGCGCGCTGCCATTTATCCGACTTGCGTTTAACATCGTCAGACATGTTGCGGCGTCGAATGACGTTGACAATTTTATCGTCCAGCATGCTGGCAGAGGCGTCGAGCAATATGAGTATTCGAGCTCCGCCCAGTTTTAGGCCTGTGAGATACTGGCGGTCGCCATCACCTTTGTAGCCGAGTGCACTTTCACCCAGGCGCTCCCTTTCAATGAGCAGCTTTTTCCGCTCCTCTTCGAGTTTCTCCAGGTCTTCTTTCAGTTTGTTGAGATCAGTATCGTTGGCTGAATCATCGAGTTCGATGATCTTTCCCTGAACGGCTTCTATGTCTTCGAGTATCCGTCTTGCAAGGCCCTTTGCCTGGGCCAGGCTGTCGTCTATTTCCGACAGTGTATTGCGAGCTCTGACCAAACCCTCTTTACCAAACTCCACCTCCTCTTCCAGCATGGAGACTTCGGCCAGCAGCAGTTCGTTTTCAGTTTCAATTTTTGTATCAACATCGTGTTTGATGATTAAAAAGATCAGCGCAACCGCACCAAAACCACAGGACATAATGTCCAGGAATGACAGGCTAAATGTGGTAAAGCCACGTTTACGCGCCATGTTTCCCCACCACACTGATAACGGTAAAAGGGTGGGGCAGGCTAGCCACTTCGATCTGATCCCCTGAAATCAAGCTTTGCCCCTCTGTGGCCGATTTGCCATTGACCATTGTTGTGTCGGCCTGGATGTCGCAAATTTTCAGCCCGCCAGGGAAGCGCTTAATGGCACAAATGCTTGACGGGTCATGTAACTCGGAAAGTGGTTTATTCTGTGTTTTATTAATGTGCAGGGTCTGGTTAACGGGGTGCGCCTGGTGCTGCCACAAAAGGTGGGTAGCCGCTGCCTGCTGCCTGGGTTCGGGTATTTGTTTATTGGCGGGCAGGGAGGCGACGAGTTGTAGGCCATCTGCAGAGCCAACAATTGCCTGACTGTGTTGATGGATATTGTCGCTCAGTTGTTCGCTACTCAGAACAATGGCCTGGGGAAAGGCCTTTGCAAAACCCGGCAGATTATTACAGCGTTCAGTAATGAATAGTTGCCCGGAATAATTCCCCATTTTTCGGTTGATTTTGCTTATTAGGGCGTGGGTATTGTCTTCTAACATCTGCAGCGTAATTTTGGCTTTGTAACCCGCTAGCTCCAAAGTGGATTCGCCCTGTTGCTGACACGCTTGCAGTGTGGTTTCCAGCTGATTGTAGAGCTCCTGCTCCGTCTCTGCCTTGTGCAGAGGGTTGAACCGGGTTTGCTGAATAAATTGTTCGGCAATCAGGCGAACACACAGGTCTTGGCATGCATTTAATCCAGCTTCGGGTACTGCTTCTATTCTGCTGTTGCGCACTTCGCCGTCAACATCCACCTGGCTGATGAGCGCCTGGTGAAGATGCAGGTCGATAAAATAGTGCCGGCCTACCACTGCGCGAGACGACAGGCTGGCAACGGCCGTATCCACCAGGCCGATGATATTAAGTTGGCAGTGTTGACCAATCCCCATCAGGAGAGATAGTTGCGTTTGTGAGTAGTGGGCGGGCAGTGCCAGAACCAGATTTTCAATGTGTTTGTGTGTATTTTTGATCGTCTGCAAATGCTCAAAAATCAAGTCGGCATGGTGGCGACACTTGGGGTTCTGGCTCGTGATAGCCTCGGTGTCCATCCGTTGCCAGAATTTATTTTGTGATTGAAGCGGATGCAATTTTGCTTGCAGGCGCGCAGGCTTGCCAACCAAAAGTTGTTTGTCTGAGACTAGCGCAAACCCTGGGCTATCCAGCAGTACCTGACTGCCTTGCAGTAGTTTTAGACCGCTGTCATTGAGTTCTAATACACCGAGTGTGTTTTCCTTGGCCATGGATTAGTGAACCTTGAGGTGGCGCAGTAAATTTTGATCACAATAATTTTGTGTATCTAAAACCAGGCGCTCCTGTAGTAACTGCAATTGGTGGGTGAAAAACATAATCACAATACTGATCACGAGTGCCACGAAGGTTGAGTTAAAGGCCACGCCCAGGCTCACCGTTACCCCCGCAATGTCACCCTCAACGGCTCGGTGGGCCTGTCCGAGTGCCTCACCAATGCCTCGCACCGTGCCGATAAAGCCGATGGAGGGGATAGCCCAGGCGATATACCGGACCATTGCCAGTTCACTGTCGAGGCGATCTGACTCGTTGTCACACACTTCTTTCACAGAAGTTGAAGCGTTGGCGATGCTACTGGTCGACCCAAAGCGCTGTAAGACGGTTTGCAAAACTCTGGGCAGTAAAAGAGTTTGTTGGTCCGGCGGAAGATTTTGTAAGGGGCGGCTGAGATCTCGTGTATCCTCTGGCAGAATACTGGTGCCGTCCTGCACATTCAGCAGGGCTTGGTCTAACATCTTGGTTTCCCGAAAACTCACGCTGGCCTTACGGCCCATAATCGCCAATGCCCAAAGCATCATTACAAAACAGGCCTCTTGTTCATAGTCTTTAAGAACAATAAACAGCGAGCGCTGCACGACATAGGTTTCACCTGCGGCCTGCCGATCGAGTTGCTCTTGTAACAGGGCGTTGGCACTGGGGCGAACCAAAGTAACGTAAATGGCATGAACCAGAATCACGGCCATGATGAGGGCGAACAATTGATAAAGAAAATCAGAGGCGGTTTGGCGTTTCATGGTGCGTCCTTAAATATCCACTGGAAATGAGACGGATAGGTCTTCAGAAATTTCTTCTGTGGGATTAAATGTGTCAGTACTTTTTTGGGGAGCTTTTTCAGGTTTTTCTTTAGATGTATCTTCAGTTTTAGTCTGCTTTTCTTCTGTCGTGGCGCTATCCTTGGCCGCGGAGTCACCCGTCTCTTGCTGAGCCCAAGTGCCGGTACTTACCAGTGTCAACATAAGCAACAGAATGAGGCGTTTGTGTGTTGAAATTAACGTAGTCATCAGTCGGCATACCGAGCGACACGAAAACCAAGGTCATATCGCTTCTCTGTGCCGTAGTCACGGAAGGCCATGCGAAGATCGGTCACGGAGCCGTGGGCCCAGCTTGAACCTCGAATGACGTGATGGCTACCCTGGCTTGGGCCCAATGGGTCTCGCTCAGTCGCGCGGGACAGGCCAGTTTTGATGCCGTAGAAATCCCCCATCCACTCGGCGACATTCCCGCCAATGTCATAGAGCCCTTTGGAGTTGTTCGGGAAGCTGGCGACGGGTGCGGTGACTGCGTGCCCGTCATCATAATTCACCTGGATGTTGCCAAGTAACGCGGCGGCTCTCCGGTCTCCATAATTACCGCTCTTTTCGGCGGGGGGAAGGGAGGGGCCCCAGGGGAATTTAAGCATTTTTCCATCATTTTGATATCTGGCTGCCCACGCCCACTCGGCCTCACTGGGTAGGCGATACCCGGTTGACTGAGGGGAGAATCCAACCACTGTGTCGTTTTCCAACAAATAAAATGCAGGTAAGTCTTCCTGTTCGGACAACCAGTTGCAATAACGTGCCGCCTCTTCCCAGCTGATGTTGACAACCGGGTAGTGCTCTCCGTTTAAGCTGTTGCCTTTAGCGTGCCCTGAGGAATGAAACTTAACAAATTTTCGGTATTGCGCGTTGGTGACTTCCGTAATGCCCAGATAAAATGCCCGGTTCAGTTGAATTGATCTCATGGCCTCGTTTGACCGGCGACCTTGCTCGCGTCTGGAGGCACCCATTTTAAATTTTGCATCTACCTTGAAAAGCTTCAACTTTGAGTCCGCAGCAGTGGTGATTACCGGCTTAATGTTTTTCCACTTTGCCTCTTCTAGCGTAAGCAGTTTGGCGCTCACCGCCTGGGCGATACCCGGCCGCGGCAGAACAACGGTTGTAAAATCAACGTAGCCTTCTTTTTTGACGGTTATTTGATGTTGTTTAGCCGGTAAGCTCAAGGTTTGTTTTGCTCTGCCCATTAAGCGACCATCGACGTAGAGCAAGGCATCCTCCGGGCGACCAACAATTCTAATATCTCCCAGTTGAGCGTCGAGTTTGATATTCACGGTTTGTTCTTTGCCAGATGTGACACTCACGGTTTTATTGGCTGGGCGATAACCATCTTTGAAGACACTAAGCTGATAGCTCTGGCCGGGCGCAAGTGAGAACTCAAAGGGAGAAAGCCCGCGATAGGTGCCATTCACCGTGATGCCCGCGCCACTGGGTTGTGTTTTTACCATGACCAGCCCATCGGCTTTTTCCAGGCGCACTTCGGGCATTGAAAAATCTTTTTGTGCTTCAATATCCAGGCTTTCCTGCCATGCCTTGTGGCCCGCCAATTTCAGCATTAACTGGTGTTCACCTTCCATCAGTTCGACAGTTAAAGGTGTTTGGCCCATCAACACGCCATCGGCATAAAGTTCAGCCTGTTCCGGCGTGCTTGAAAAGCTGATGTTGGCCCAGGCAGGGCGCAAACTGATGTCCAATGATTGCTGTTGGTCCAGGCCAATAATATCGACCGTCTGTTCATGGATTTGATAGCGCGCAGCGTCTATTCGAAGGGTGTGTTCCCCAGCGCTTATATCCCTGATTTCCTGTTCGGTTTTGCCTGACAGTTGCTCATCGATCCAGATATTGCCGTCAACACCGTCAGTATTAATGATGAGATGGCCGGGTAGTTTTTTCAATTCAAAACTGAGGGTTTGGTTTTGCTCTGAACCAATACTAATCACCTCTTCAAGAGGTTCATAACCCTTTGCTGTGGCTTGCAGAGAATAGTCACCTTCGAGCAATAAGTAGTGTTCCGCCAGTTTAAACGATAAACCACCGCTGACGCTCAAGTTTGATTTTGGTGTTGTATGCAGGACGACCGCCTTGGCGGTAAATAAAAAAAGCACTAACAAGGCGCTGACAAACAGGGCTGCCCCAATGGCCACTTTGGCCGGTTTGAGCTTGAAAGCCTGCTTTTCAGCGACGCCACTCGCGGGAGAAAAGGCGGTGGGGCGTATGAGCCCGGCCTCGACTTCTGTGCTCTTGTCTTGTGTGCTGATAGCTCTGTCTTCCATGTTGTTGGTCAGAAAAAAGGTCTACATTTATTGTTTTATCACCGTAGAGACGCGACGCGCTCCTCACACTGAATCCGAACGGTGACTAATGGTTTGTCCCAGCTAACGGTAAATTCTTGACGCACATCGCGATAACCATCGCGCTTGCCTACGGCAACGTATTTGCCGGGCTTCAATTCCATTTCTTGCTTGCTGAAAAAACCCAGCTGACCAATTTTATATAAGGTGACATCGGTCAGTTCATCAGACTGTAAACGCACTGTGACGGGAGTATCCGCTTTAACCAAAATGGCGCTTAGCTGTTCGACCTGGCCCTGCAGTTTTGCACTTGTTTGGGTGAGCCCGCCGGCGTCTTTTATGATCAGCTGTGCTTGTCTATAGACTGCATCGCTGGCGAGACGTTCAGGTTTGGCCAGTAATTGTTCAAATTGGCTGTTAAGGTTTTTTCGGGTTTGCGAGCGTATTTGACCAATGCGTGCCGTGACGATGCTGCCATCGATGGCCAGAGCCTGCTCATATTTTGATTCGGCTTCTTGCCAGGCTTCTTTTGATTCCAGTGCTGCGGCATCGGCGAGCAAACGTTTGATATTTGACTGGACCTGCTGATTGCCCGCTTGGTTAATCGCAGTTTTTGCATCGTTTGATTGAGGCTTCAGACTCAGGGCGTGTTTGAACTTGCTCTGTGCTTTGGCGTATTGAGAATGCTGAAGGGCGGCAAACCCCTCCGACATTGCCGCGGTGAAGTTACGTTCTAAAATGGCCGCGTTCAGCTCTGTGAGCAGTTCTTTTGCGGGAGAGGAATCGGGGTCACTGCTGAGGGCCTGCTGGACGATGTTTTTTCCTTCATTCAGGTTGCCCGCTTTTATTTGCAGTTTGGCCTGCTCGATGTGAGCCAAAACGGAATCTAATGTGTCGGCCTGTTGGAGGCCTTTTCTCGCGGTCTCGTGGCCTGCTTTGATGAGCCCGGCCAGCTCAAAGGCTGTTTTAGCCTGTTCGGAATTACCCGCGGCAATAGCGCCCGCACCTTCTGTGACCAGCGTGTTAAACCGAACATCTTCACTTTCTACAATGGCTGTAAATTTAGCCAGAGAGTCTCTGTATTGCTGTTGGGCCCGACTAAACTCGTGTTGCCGATAAAAGGCATCTCCCGCAACGGCAGTGTCCATTGCTTCGGTATATTCGGTGCCTGCCCAGCGCTCAACGGATTGTTGTTCCAGCCTCTGCTGCAATTTCAGTATTTCTGCAAGCACTCCCTGTGCCTCACGGCGCTGCTTTGCCTTCTGTGCTTCGCTCCAGGGAGATTCCGCTTGGCCATTGGGAATTGTAACGGCTGTTGCATTGTCGGTAGCTGACTGAGACACGGGAGGACTGACAACATTGGGCAATACAAAAATAACCGCCAGCAGCAGTGCGATGAGCACGGAAAAACTGATGACTTGCATCTTGTGGGTGATCCACCAGGGTTGTGAATCGGGCGCGGTTGCACTCTGGGTGAAAGAGTCACCTTGATTGTTCATGACAGGTTCCGTTGGTTTTCAGTAATTATTGGACGTTATTATTAGACCACAAACTTGCACATTTATTGCGCTGGCGTTTCGCCCGTTTCCAGTTGATAGAGATCTTTTAACACCCCTCTCCACTGATCGTACTGATTTTCCACCGTCCCTGAAAGGGTTATTGTTCGATCTTCTAGTTCGATAACCTGCGGTTCAATTTCAGATTGTAGGGAGTCGCCCAGTTCCTGCAGCGCCTCTATGTGCATTTTTGCTTCTGCTTTTTTGTCAAAGGCACTTTTAACCAGGAATCCACCGGCACCCACGGCCACTTGTCCTGCGGCTCGAGTCATGCGGCTGTCTCCGCCCGCAGCGGCAATCCCGCCCAGAATGGCGGCAACACCGGCGATGGTTCTGTTGCGTGCGTCCAGCTGAATTTCCCTGAGCGCGATGACCTCATCATAGCTCTGGCTGCGCCACTGTTTGTAGGGGATTTCCATGTCCCTGACAAAGGCGCCGTAATAGTCTTGCAGGGTATCCACAAACAAGTAGTCGCGTTCACGGATGGCTCGAATGCGATCGAGCATGGGGTCGCCCTCTGCAGGCAAGCGTTTAATTTGATAAAGGCCTTTTTTATCCTGAACAATCAAGCCATTAAAGGCGTTGGGTGAAAAGGCATTGGCGAATTTCAACTCGGCAATGGTGCGAATCGAGGTGATCTGCTGTGGTGTCAGGCTTCGCTGATAAGTCAAAAGATCATTGGCGACACGATTGTAGAGATCCTGGAAAGGATCGGTTTGAATGTTTTTTCTAGGGTCATAGGCAAATCGGCTCGCCAGACCACTATAGGTGCGCGTATACCAGAGTTGACCCGTCGCATCAGTGGCTGTGACTGAAATTTCGAGGGTTTCACCGTCGGATTGCATGATTCGCCCGTCGAGCACGACATCGGGCGCGCTGAGCGTATTGGGTATCACTCTTACTGCGCCCCAGGCGGCACTGTTTTGCAGCGTCTCCATTAACATGTGGGGAATGAAACGGGACTCCGCCTTGCGGATTTCCGGGAAAATAACACTGTCTTTTGATTCGCTGGCCGTGTCCAGACCGGGGTCGAACATCTCGATGCCAACGTCCAGAAGCAGCTCCTCCGGGATTTCGTTAGTTTCCTGCACAATGGGAGTGATGGCGGTTGTTTTCACCGTGGTTGTGTTGGCACAGCCGGCGATGACCAGGCACAGGCCTATCAAAACCGCTCGAAACTGATAGTGGGGGCGCACAAACATTGTAATGGTCAACCTTTAGTTAGTTTGATTTTTATATTTTCTGTATTCATCCCACAGTTTCTCCCGCAGGACAGGGTCAGTTTCTCGCATCGCCGCTTCGCGAATCTGGCGGGCGACCACATCGTCGTCGTTGCCGCTTGGAATATCTTCGGGAGGCGGTGTTTGGCCCTCGTGATTGAAGTCGCCGTCACGGTTTTGCGCGGGTCCCCCAGGGCGATAACCGCCACCACTAGACCTGTCGTCTTGGCCGGAGGGAGAGCCACCACCGGCTTCCTCTTCGCCGGCTTCGTCATAGGGAAGCTCGCCATCGGGTAAGCTACCGCCGGCACCACCTCTTTCTAATTCTTCTTCACTGCCTTCCTGATTGCCACGATTGAGCACATATTCGCGCTCTCGAAGTATCATGCCGTCGTAACTTGCCATGGTGTCATTGAGCACCCCTTCCAGCTCGGCTTGTCGCTCGCTGTTGGAACGGGCGGAACCAGAGCCGCCACTCTGTGCACTGGCAGAGCTTGAGCCGCCACTCTCCGCGCTGGAAGAGCTTGAGCCTCCACTCGGATCCTCTTCAGAAAAGTCGACCTCATCGCTTCGCCCTTCGCCGGGCTGGGCTGTATCCTCGGCGGTCTCGCCGTCATTTTGATCGCCACCATCAGATGATTGACTGGATGTATTTGCGCTGTCGTCACCCTGACTGCCGCTTTCCTCTTGCCCCTGATCTCCACCGCTATTTTGATCGCTTCCGGCGTTTTCTTCACCGGGAGACGATTGGCTCCTGTCTCCTTGCTCGTCCCCTTGTGAACCTGAAGGCAGTGATGGCATGCCGGGCATTGACGGGCTGCTTGAAGGAGATGACTGACCACTCGATGGAGAAGATGGGCTACTCGATGGAGAAGACGGACTGCTCGATGGAGAAGACGGACTGCTCGATGGAGAAGACGGGCTACCAGAAGACGATGAAGGCGGCGCAGGAGGCTGTTGCGACTGGGATTGCGGTTGCTGGCTTTTACAAGCTTGCAAGACAAACAAAGAGCAGGCCATCGCGGCGATCAAGGGGAATCTCATGCGTGATGTGCGGTTTTTTGTCATGTGCTGTGTTGCCTTCATGCTATCGGTTGTCCTTAAGGGGTGCTCGCAAGTTCTTGCTCCGAGCTGGGTTTCTTGGCTCGCTTCTCGTCAGGAAAAATATATCGATGAGTGACTTTCTCGGTGAGTACCGGCTCACCATCCTCAAATCTCGGTCTGAATTTAGCTAACTTCAGTGATTTTCTGACTTTGGCTCTCAGTCGAGTTCTTTCTTTGGGGAAAGAATCCAGAATGCTAATGTTTTTGGCTTTGCCAAACGGCGAGACATCAAAGGACACCAGTACATAAGGCGTGTCATCTTCTGGCTTTTTGGCTTCGGCAACCAGCATCGGCAAATCGGGCAGCGCGACAGGGCGACCAAACAGAGCATTGACGATGGCGGGGTCGGCCTCGGATTGAATTAAGTCGTCATATGCCAGCTGATAAGTTGTCTGGGCAGACTTCCATTTGTTAAACAGAAGGTACCAGTCGCCAAGATTGACCCGCGCTTTGGCTGCGGCAGAAGGCATGCTTTCCTGATGCTTGTCCAAAACATTAACAATGCGTGTGATGGCGCGTTTGCCGCTGGCATAGCTGTTGATTGTATATTGATCGAGCTGTGCCCGCTCCTGGGCGGTCGGGGCTTTGCCACCGCGGGTGGCTTCGCTTAGTTTTTGTGCTGTTTCAGCCTGGTAGCGGCGTAAAAAGTAATTAGTGACAGTGAGGCCTTGAAGAGATTTAACGAGACGCAGGTCGTCCTGCCCGTAATTGGTGTCGATTATTTTGACCGCCAATTTAAATAAGGCGTGTGCATTCACCAGGTGTTGATGCAGCCCAGCGCTGAGATTGAGCGTGTAGATGCTGAGGTGCCAGCTGCTTAATTTCTCGATAACCGGGAGTAGGCGGGAATCGGCCTCGCCGAAGTTCCTGCGGTGCAACCAGAAAAGGTATTGATGCCTGTCATTAGCATCCTCCCAGTTCTCGTCGGCGATATAGCTTTCTATCAACTCTTCCAGAATGGGGACCTGGTCGAGATTGTAGAGACCGTCGTTAATACGGCTAACGTGCATGGCACGTTTGAAAGTCTCAATCGCCTCGTTGTGCTCACCCTGCTCCTGTTGCGCGGTGCCAAGACCAAACAGGTTTTGTGTCAGGTTGCTACTGTAGGCGCCTTCATTGCTTTCGATGAGCTCTATAGCTGAAAGATATCTATCAGCAGATGCACCTTCGGGAACAGCGTCGAGGGCCTGGGCGGGAGAAGTAAGTATCGTGATGGCCATGAAACCGGCAATACCGCTTGCCAGAGTGAAGCCCTTTGTTTTTGTCATATTCACGTTAGTGCTATCTCTGTTAGTCAACACTTAAGCCAATAGGCTGAAACCTTTGAGCCGCCTATTGCGTTTGAGTTCCCCAAAAAATGATTGATTTGTTAGAAAACCACAAAGTAATTATAGTCAATCTATCCTGAATGCCGATTGGCTGGCTGCGCCAAAAAGGGGCATTATTGGCATTTCTAAGCCCTTATTGAGTCTGCACAGCCCTGTTTGAATAGCTGGCAACCCGTCTGGAGGACAGGAATTGCCTGTCACTACCTCTGAAAGTAGGCCGATATTGCCACCGGCTGCCCTGATACCCTCTGATACTAAGCAACGCGCTTTTATTGCCAAAAAATATAGCGCCCGCGATATCCCGGGTTTCTTCCTTAGCTCTCCAAAAACCATTATCATGTCGCCACCTAAATAAACGCCCGATTTCAAGAGTAAAGCCCAATGAGCATAAAATCCGATAAATGGATGCGTCGCATGTCGACCGAGCAAGGCATGATCGAGCCTTTTGAGCCAGGTCAGGTCCGTTATGGGCCTGAGGGAGACCGCTTGGTCTCCTATGGCACCTCGAGCTATGGCTACGATGTTCGTTGTGCCAGTGAATTCAAGATCTTTACCAACGTGCATTCGACCATTGTTGACCCCAAAGCCTTTGACGAAAATAGCTTTGTCGACATTAACAGCGACGTTTGTATCATTCCTCCAAACTCCTTTGCGTTGGCGCGTACCGTGGAGTATTTTCGCATTCCCCGTAATGTATTGACGATTTGCTTGGGCAAGTCCACATATGCTCGGTGCGGAATAATTGTGAATGTGACACCACTGGAGCCTGAATGGGAAGGGCACGTCACTCTGGAATTCTCCAATACAACGCCCCTGCCAGCCAAAATATACGCCAATGAAGGCGTCGCCCAAATGTTGTTTTTTGAGTCCGATGAGGTGTGTGAAACCTCTTACCGCGACCGTGGAGGCAAGTATCAGGGGCAAACGGGCGTAACATTGCCACAAACCTAGGAGCCTTCGCGTGAATTTGCCTGCCGCCACTGATGTATTGGTTATTGGTGCCGGTGCCGCTGGACTGATGGCTGCCATTACGGCGGGTCGACGCGGCCGTAAGGTGCTGGTGATTGATCACGCCAACAAAGTAGGCAAAAAAATCCTGATGTCCGGTGGCGGACGCTGTAATTTCACCAATCTCTATACTGAACCCGGCAACTACCTTTCACAAAACAGGCACTTTTGTAAATCTGCCCTGTCTCGCTATACCCAATGGGACTTTATTGCCCTAGTGGATAAACACAATATTCCCCACCATGAAAAAACACTTGGCCAATTGTTTTGTGACAATAAGGCACAGGATATTTTGCAGCTGCTGTTGCAGGAATGTGAGGACGCCGGTGTTGAAATCCGAACACTGTGTTCTGTGGAGCGTATTGCGGCCATTGAACAGGATGTTTTTCGTTATTGTGTACAAACCAACCTTGGACAGGTGAACGCAGAGTCTTTGATCATTGCGACCGGCGGCTTGTCAATTCCGACTATGGGTGCAACGGGGTTTGGCTATGAAGTGGCGGAACAGTTTGGGCTTGCGCTGTTGCCCCGATCGGCAGGTTTGGTGCCCTTTACACTTCAGGCCGAGGAGAAAGCGGTTTTTTCTGAATTGTCTGGAAGCTCAGTGAAAGTCAGAGTGAATTGCAACGGCGAGAGCTTTTTGGAGGCCTTGTTATTTACGCACAGGGGCTTAAGCGGCCCGGCAATATTACAGATTTCATCCTATTGGCGGCCCGGTGATTCCGTGGTGATTGACCTTTACCCGGAAGGAAGTTTGGAGCAGCTGTTGTTGGATCAGCAGGATCAACGTCCAGGCACGGAGTTGAAGACGGTTCTGAGTGAGCTGTACACCAAAAAAATAGCGGCTTGTTTATGTCAGCTGTGGTGTGAAAGCAGAGCGCTAAAACACTATACAAAAGCGGAATTACTGACTCTGGCGGAAAAGATGCACCAATGGGCCATCAAACCTTCGGGGACAGAAGGGTATCGCACTGCCGAGGTGACTCTCGGTGGCGTGGACACCAATGCATTGTCATCTAAAACGATGGAGGTCAAGTCACAAACCGGGTTGTATTTTATTGGTGAAGTGGTTGATGTCACCGGGCACCTCGGTGGTTTTAATTTTCAATGGGCGTGGGCGTCAGGGGTATCTGCAGGAACGTTTGCTTAGTGTGTTTAGTAATCCATCTGCAGAAGAGCACTTTTGGAAAAGTAACGCTTTGTCCGGAGTAGTAATCTCTCCCTTGAAAGTTAAGCGGATAAATTGATGCAAGACAGTAACACAAATTCCAAACAGCAATATGAACGCATGATGCGTGTAGAAAAGTATATTGAAGAAAATCTGGATGCAGAACTTTCTGTTGACACACTTTCTGACATTGCCTGCTATTCGCGGTTTCATTTTCACCGTTTGTTTAAGGCGAGTTTTGGTCAGGGTATGCACGCCTACAAAAAACGTTTGCTACTGGAGCGTAGCGTGGCCCAGCTGTTGTATTCAAATGAACCCATCACGCAGGTGGCCCTGGCTGCCGGCTATGATAATCAGGCTTCGTACAATAAAGCCTTCAGAAAAATGTTCGATACGACCCCATCGATTTGTCGTCAGCAGAAACTTTCATTCACTAAAACTCACTATGTCATTCGAGAGAGAAAACTGATGAAAGTAGAAATGCGTACACTAAAAACCAAAAATGTGCTCAGAGTTCGTAAGCGGGGTGACTACACCCACTCAGCCGCCGAGGCTTGGGGGGCACTCATGCCCTTTATGTACGGTAATCGTCTGATGGGCGGTGATATAGAACGCTTTGGAGTATCTCATGACGACCCATCGGTTACTGAGCCCGACAATATCCGTTACGATGCCTGCGTCACCTGTGATCAGAAAGTGGCGCTTGAAGGAGAGGTTTGTTGGGATAAGGTTGAGGGTGGTTTATATGCGGTGTTTATGCACAAGGGCGCCTATGAAAATCTGGGAGACACTTATCAACAAATTTTTCAGCACTGGTTGCCAGAGAGTGGTTATCAGTTGAAGGAGTCGCCTTTGTTCGATAAATACCTAAATCGCGACCCCCGCAAAACCAAGCCCGAGAACCTCAAAACCGAAATTCACATACCGGTGTTTAAAGCCTGAGGTGATAAGAAAGGAAGTGTAATGGGTTTTGCGTCAGAACGGTAAACCTTAGCTTACAAGGAGCGAACATCGCGGTATGAACATTTTTCTTATTATTGCAGGCACATTGAGTGCTATTGCAGCGGTGCTGCACATAGGGTGTATAGTTTTGGGTGCACCTTGGTATCGTTTTTTTGGCGCTGGAGAGAAGATGGCCGTGCTTGCGGAGCAGGGCAGTCTGCAGCCCACGATCATCACCAGCATTATCGTACTTGTTCTGTCTATTTGGTCGCTTTATGCATTTTCTGCGGCGGGGCTTATCTTCCGCCTACCATTAGTTCGTTTGGCGCTTATCCTGATTACACTAGTATATCTCGTTCGGGGTATTGGGGGGTTCTTCCTCATTAATTCACGTATGGAGAATTCTCCCGAATTCTGGCTGTGGAGTTCTGTTGTCTGTTTAGTCTTTGGTGCTTTCCATCTCGTCGGTCTAATTCAGCGGTGGGAGATCTTATGAACAAAGCACACCCTAGAATTTGCTACCAACGGGCTGACTTGACCTTTTCCACGAGACGACGCAATTCATGAGCAATTTATGATAACAACATTACTGCTGAGTGCGTCCTTGCTGGTTTCTCAGCCTACATTGCTCTTTGATGAGGCATTTGAGCAGAAAAGTATTGTTTCTGAGGCGCAAGTCTACGCGTCAAGCGACAAGATGAGCGCGGGAGATGCCCGAGCCTTTCATGAACGGGGCGGATTTTTACCTGCGCCGGCGACCGGTATGGTTTATCCGGTCAGGCCCAAATATTACTGGATTCAATTTGCAGTTAAAAATCACAGCGACAAGGCGCGCGTGGCATTCATCGAGGTGCGCAATGCACATCTCAATCACATTCAGTTGTTCAACTACGTTCACGGGCATGCCAAGATGCACGCATCTCCGGCCACGGGAGACCAACTGCCCTTTTCTTCCCGGGAAATCAATAATCGCTTCTTTGTTTTCAAAGTCACTCTTCAGGCCGGGGAAACAAGGGAGTTCTTGTTAAACACCGACAAATACAATGAGTCGATCAAAATCCCCATTGTGCTTCGCAGTGAAAGCAATTTCTATGGTAATGCTGCGAGCGAAACGACACTAATCGGCCTTTATATTGGGGTGTACTGCGTAGTTATCGCTTGTTTAATTGTTTTCTGTGTGGTCGGTTTTAGTGTACTGCGCGCTTCTCTTCTTGTGTATGTTCTCGGCCTTTCTCTGGTTGTTGTGTCCAATTCTGGTCTGGGCATGCAGTTTCTGTGGGGAAATCTCCCCGTGTTAAATAGCTTGTCCCGGTCGCTGTTTTCTAGTGTGGGCGCAATGGCCCTGCTAGTTTTCTGTTACTTCTATTTTGATATGCATTTGCATGCGGCTAGTAGAATCAGCAAATTTCACCGGTGGGTGTCGGCTTGTTTTGCGATTATTTTACTGTTGCTGGATCTCTATTTTTACTGGGTGGCCTTTGACAATCCTTGGCAAAGGTTTATAGCCATTGGTGCGGCTCAGTCTGGTTTATTGTTACTGCCGATTTATGTGATTGCGTTGTCTGCTTATTTTGTATTTGCCCGGTATCAAGTCAAAAATATTCTGTTTTTGGTCTCTAATGTCGGAGTATTGGCCGCAATATCGTCATTGTCTCTGGAAGAAATAGGAATCGCCAAAGACGTATTTTTTACTGAGTCGGTATTGTTTGCTTCGCTCCTGTTAGATTTTACGACTTTGGCCTCTATTGTTGCCGTCGATTTTTATAGGATCCGAACGGAAAATAGGAAACTCACTTCCTCTTTGGAGCAGGCCGTATTAGAGGGGGCCAAAAACTTCCTCGAAGGCCAGCAAATTGAAAGGAAGCGTCTGGCGATTCAAGTTCACGATGGTGCTAGTGTTAGATTGGCTGCGGTACAGATGAAGCTCTCGAGCTTGAATACGTCCGATATTCAGTCCCGGGATGAACTGCTGAAAGAAATTAGAGTCGTGTCTCAGGATATTAGAAATTTTAGCCACAACCTGAGCTCTGTTGTGCTCGAAGAATACGGCTTTGTGAATGCTGTTGAAGAGCTAATTCTCTTTCTGGAGGAGGCCGACAGTCAGTTCCTGTTTGAATTTGACTACGACGACAATAAAATTGACTCCAAGACCATAGAGCGGGAGTTGTATTTTGTTTGTCTGGAACTGGTTAATAATGCGATAAAACATTCCTCTGGAAATATCGTTAAAATTGCCTTTTCAGTGTCGGAAAAAGGTTACGAGTTGCTTGTGCATGACAATGGACAGGGTTATAAACCGAATAGTAACAAAACAGTAGGCCTGGGACTGAAGGGTATTGATTGGCGACTGAGGATTCTCTCTGGTGAATTGGACGTGTTCCACTTCAATGGTCTGCAGACTCACGCGGTTAAAATACCTCGCTATTAGCTTGCATGTATTTGATGAGCCCGAAGGTCCCGCTGACATTGAGCTTTCTAAATATGTTCTTTTTGTGGGTTCTAACGGTATTTTTACTGATAAAAAGTAGCTCGGCTAACTCTTGTTCATTGTTGCCTGAAATGATGAGTG
>CAJWCA010000038.1 GCA_913020395.1 uncultured Cellvibrionales bacterium
GTGTGCCAGCGATTCGAGAAAAGACCGGGTCCCGCCTGCGCTGACGCGCCCGGCCTGGGCCAATACTGCATAGTGGAAATCCGAGGTTTCCCCCAGGCTCTCCACTAAAGAGTGAGAGCCAAGAATACGGTCAGTGAGCGTTGAGCCTGTACGCGGCAATCCCAGAATAAACACCATGCCCGCCCCGCCTTTCTCGGGGCCCGGCAAATCATTAATTTGCTGCTCAAAAAGATCCGTCATCGCGGTGATTGACTGCACGTCGCGTTCAACATCATAGGCCAACAGTTGGTCATTCAGATCTGCGCCTCGTGTCAGAAAGGTAAATGACTCATCATAGCGCCCCAGATCCTCCAGCTCTTTGGCCAACGCATAACAAATCAGCACCTCGCCCTCGGTGCTGAGCTCTTCGTTTAACAAGTCTTTCAGTGACTCAACGTGATGGGTTTCCTCTGTCTGCTTCTTCAGGTTGGATCGAGACAAGAGCGCTTCATAATGTTTCGCATCCAGAGACAAAACTCGATCCAGTGCATTTCCAGCTCCGCTTAAGTCTCCGACACCTGCCAAGGCACCGGAATACAAATACCAGGACTCGCTGTCATTTTGACGAAAAGAGACAGCACGCTTAAAACATCGGCAGGCATGTTCATATCGATCGGCCTTGATAAATAGATTGCCCACTAATACCGAAATTAAGCCATCCTCCAAGGACTGCTTTTCTAGACCCAAGAGCCTTTCTTCCGCTTCGGCCACCTCGCCTTCCCCAATCAGGCAATCCGCCAACTGCATCGCCGCTTTTTTGTGAAGAGGAGCCAGCGATAGCGCGTGCCTGGCATGGGCCAAGGCATTGGTATAACTCTGTGTCTGCTGGGCAATCTGACTCAGCAAAACCCAGCCATTGACAAAATCTGGCACCAGAGTGGTCAAACAGCTGCAAAGTTCTTCGGCTTGTGTCAGACGCCCCTCCTGCAACATACGAACCGCATGCTGAAAGGCTGCCTGTGGGTTTTTCAGAATCGCTTGCTGTTGCTGCGGGTTGATATTCATTAACCGGGGAGACCTCAAGTAGAATAAAAAAGCCGGGCATTGCCCGGCTTCAAATTTACACCCTATCCCTTATTTTAGAAAGTATAGCTTACCGACAAGCCCATGGTTCTGGGTGTTGCTATATAAGCGTGGGATGAGTTATTGCTCGGCAAGTTACGCGCCGCGCTTGAGCCCATATGTTCATCCTTGAACATCGCCGTGACACCCTCTTCATTAGTCAGGTTTTTTGCATACAGTGTGGCGGTCCATTGATCGGCAACCAAAGAGGCCGAGGCCTCCACAGTAGAGAAACCATCAAAGGTAACGCCATAGAGAGAACTGTCGTTGTTTATGCTGTTCTCCGTTTCAGACTGATAATAAGCACCCATGCGATAAATCGCTTCAAAACCATCATTCATGGGCACCGTGTAGTCTAGCGCCAAATTGAATGTGTGCTCAGCAACACCCGGCAGTGTATTACCACTGGCGGCCACAAAGCTGCCGTCTTCCCGGTAGAAGTCTTTGGTTAATTCAGCGTTGACATAGGAATAACCAACACTGTAATGGAATGCCTCGCTCAAATACCCTTCGACTTCGAACTCAATACCCGTGGTTTCCGCTTCATCGCCATTTTGAACAATGTAGATTCCGCTCTCCAGTGCAATGGTGTTCAACTGTGGGTCTTTCCAAACATCCTTGAACAAAGCAACGGTGTAACGAAGGTTGTCTGTAGTCCCCTTAATACCGATTTCAAAGTTAGTGACCTTGTCGGAGTCATAACTGAACATGCTGTCTTCAGAGGCATAGAAACCCACCGTGGGGTATCCGTTTGCACCGCCGCGACGATAACCTTCCGAAACGGTTCCGTAAAGCATATGACCTGCAGAGAAGTCCCAGGACACATTGACCTTACCAATAACGTCGTTTTCACTAACCGTTTTAACCGTATTGCCATCACCTGCCGGGAAGGTTCTAACTTCCTGAACAACCGCTGCTTTCAATTCGTTGTCAAAGGCACGAGCACCCACTGTCGCCCGGAAATCATCGGAGAAGTTTAGGGTGGCTTCACCGTAAAAAGTGGTTTCGTCGTATTCGTTGGTTTGCACCATGTGGAAATCATTTTCATCCATGGCCTGCCACCAACCGTGGTGATCTTTGCCCAGTGCACTCTGGGAGAACGAACCGTAGACACCCACGTAGTAGTCGATCAAACCCTGGGTAAATACGCCGTCAATGTAGTCGTTGTCAGGGTCCGCATCTTGAGTGGTTGCCTGCGCCCACTCTACCCAACCGGGTACCGTACTGTCCTGATAAGCCCGGTAATCCTGGGTCATGGTAAACATACCCACGGTCCAGTCGATAAAATTTTCGCCGCTGGAGACCAAACGAAGCTCAGCCACCGTTGCCTCATCTTCATATCCGCGTGTTGCCAAATTGAAGGGACGAGGGTGTGCCATATAGAGACCACCCCAACTGACCTTGGCATAAAACCCGGTATTATCACTGTAACCTACACCGTCCGTTTCATAGCGAGATACATTGGCGGTCAAGGTCGCAAAACCCATATCCCATTCTGCTTCCGCCGCCATTAAATCTACTTGACGCTCTGAAGGCTCCAGCTGTGGGCGCCCTGAACTGTATTCACCAAAGGTTGTGCCGTCATCCGCTGCGGTAGGTGTGAACCCCCGACGGGCTCCAATTTCATCTTCCTGCGTTTGATAGCTGAACTGTAAGGTCAAGTCTTCGTTCACATCAACTAACAAAGAAGCACGTGCATAGGTAATTTCAGCGGTGTCTGCATCTTCTTTGGCGGTAAAAACAGGACCGCCACCAACAACATCATCAATGCTGGTATTGTCACAGTTTCCATCAAAACAGGGGTCGGCAATGGGAATGCCGTTGCTGTCCAGCACATAGAGCTGGTCGTAGTCAGTGACGCCATCATTATCGATTAAACCGGCATTCACACGCAGTGCTGCGTTTTCGCTGATGGGCATATTCAGCACAATATCTGTACCAAGGTTATTGCCATCGGAACCGTCTGTTTGACCAAACGAGCCACTCACTTTAGCGGTAAAACTTTCAGTATCAGGTTTATTAGGAATATAACGAACGGTACCTCCCAGGTTACCCGAACCATAAAGTGTGCCCTGGGGACCACGTAGAACTTCTACTCGCTCAATGTCTTTCAGCACAAAGTTGGCAAACAGTGGCGTACTGCCAACATAGGTCGACACGGTTGGCGCAGAATTATAAGCCATGTCGCCGTTACTACCGGTATTGGTATTCAAACCGCGAATGGTAATTTGATTCATGATGCCGGAATTGCGATGGCCTTTATCAACGATTGTGACGCCGGGAATGCTGCGCAACAATTCGTTCTGATCGGTGATCTGGCGCGCTTCCATGTCTTCGCCCATCACGGCAGAAATATTGTAGGGAATGTCCTGCACTGTGGTTGCGCGTGCAGTGGCGGTCACCACAATTTCTTCAAGGAAACCTAAATCTTCCTGTGCCATTGTGTGTGCGGGAGTGGCAATCAGCGCGGCCGATGCCACGGCCAGAGCCAACCCTTTTTGCTTAAACACGATATCAGTTTTCATTGTGCGCCCTCTAAGGTTTATCATTGTATTTGTTCTGAGTTGAACTCTACGCCAAGCAAATATTCAACGTAGTACCAGTTTTAATCCATTGATGAGTCCAGTTATCATGGGCGATTCTGCTCTACACAAACTACTTCTATAGTATAGTGCCAGTTTCTACACACCCATGAGTCCAGTTCAAGAGTTTTAGACAGTTTTGGTCTAAAACTCATTTACTCCTGCGTATCCAAGGCAGAATTTGGAAGAGATAATTCGCCCATATTTCGCATCGCATCGGAACGTGCATGCCCCTCCACATAGGGCGGGAACTTGACCTTGCTGTCGCGGAAACTTTTTAGCGGTTGGCCTAAACCTAGAAGCCCGCGCTCTCGAGTACGCCGCACTCTATCCAGATCAATTTCAACGGGAATGACTTCGTGCCTTTCACCCGCTTGGTGAATAATGTCACCCTCTGGCCCCACAACTACAGAGCGCCCATTACCCAAGCGCCCCGCCACATTGACATCGAAGAAATAACATTGGTTGGTGACGGCGCTGGCCCTGGCGATCGATATTTCAAGTTCGCGATCGATTGTATTGGTCATGGTGGGGTGCAGAATCACTTCGGCACCCATCCAAGCTAGTGTGCGAGTGGTTTCGGGAATCCACATGTCATAACAAATCGATACACCAAACCGCCCGACATCCGGTACGTCGAAGACACAAAACTCCTGACCGTGTTCAACGCCCTTTTCATAGGGCTCAAAAGGAAACATTTTGCTATAACGGGTAACCACTTCCCCTTGCGGGTTTATCACGGGGGTCGTGTTAAAAATTTTACCGCCGCGGTTCTCTGACAGTGATCCGGGTATTAACCAAACTTTTTGCGCCCGGGCGACTTGACAGTAAATATCTTCTGCTTCACCGGGCATGGCCTGTGCGCTGGCGGCACTGGGGCCAAAGGTTGCCAACTCCCCTAACAGAAACATGTCTATCCAGGGGAAGCGCTTTTTGGCCATCTCGATTTCTTTTTGAATCAGGTAGATGTTGTTTTGCGCTTGTAGTTCAAGCTGCAAGCCGGCTATCGCAAAGTGGCTCATGTATGGCGCTCCAATGACTGGGTGATGCGGTTGCTGGGTGCAGGGCATCTTTTTATTGAGGTTTAGTGTATGAGTGATGGGGGAGTTGGGATAGAGCCAGTCTTTGGGTTTGAATGAGGCCAATTTTTTTGGTGGGTTTTTGGTTGGTAGATAGGTGTTGGTTTGTTTTTTTGGATAGAGAGATGGGGGTTAAGTGTTCTAAATGGAGATTGAGGCAGCCTGGGGTCGGCATGGTGTTCCGGGACCCGCTGTCCGCCATCCATGGCCGCTCGAATGCCGCTCCTGCGGCATACGGTCCCGGAACACCATGCCAACCCCAGACCTTCAAGTTGAGTTGGTGGGTCTACTCCATTGTTAGGGGGGGAGTAATAAAAGTGGTTAGATTGTTTGGATTACGGCGCGGTTGAAAAATACTTTTTCGGTGTTGAACCATTTGATGGTGTTGCCTTCGATGACGGTGTAGAGCTTGACCTCTTCGGCGAATGCCCAGTTGTCCCACTGCCTTACCCAGAGGTCGCCCTCTACCCACCAGCGGCCGGTGTCGTTTTCTTCGTTGGCATAACCGGCGGTGCCGGTGAGGCGACCGTCGGCGTGAATTAATACCGATAGGGGCTGGCCGTAGACGGTTTGGTATAGGAGCTGGGTGTCGGATACTGCGGCTTTGAGGTCTTGGCCTTTTAGCCAGTTGGCGTCGTCGTTATGGAGACGAGCTATTTTTCCGCCGACGAGATCCTGGATTAATTTGGCGAGGGCTTCGATGCCTTCGCGTATTTTTTCTGCGCTAATACTGGTGACACCTAAGCGGAAACAGTTTTTTTGTTCTGTGGGTGTGGCGAAGTAATAGTCTACGGGTTCAATTAGGATTCCGCGTCTTGCGGCTTCGTTCGCTAGGTATTGTACGTCCAGCTCTTTAGGGCCTTTTACCCAGTAGGCGGTGCCACCTTCGTTGGGAATGGTTAAGACGAAGTTTGGCATTAAGTAATTTAGAGAGTCCTGCAGGGCTACCCAGCGTTTGCGAAACTCTTGGTTGAGTTTGCGCATGATGGAGTCGTAGTGCCCGAGCGAGAGAAAAAAGGCGGCGGCCCGCTGGTTGTTTGCGGCGGGAGATTTAACCATCAAACGGCGGAGGTTTCGAGCTTCTCGGATCAAGTCTGCAGGTCCCACCATGAAACCTATCCGGAGGCTTGAGGACAGTATTTTTGAGAGGCTGGAGACGTAGACTACACGTTCATTTTCATCCAAGCTTTTCAGCGCGGGGTGCGGATTGCCGAGGAAGTTACTTTCGCTGTCGCTGTCATCCTCGATGACAATCATGTCGGTAAGTTCTGCCATCTCTAGCAGTGCATGCCGGCGCGCTAAAGACATTGTTACTGCCGTGGGCATCTGGTGACTTGGGGTGACAACCGCCAGCTGGCATTGTTTTAAGCGGTCATCCACGACCATGCCCTCGTCGTCCACAGGCTGATGCCTCATGGCGGCTCCCTGTCGGGCGATAAGCTGTCGCATTTCCGGGTGCCCGGGCTCTTCGACGGCGACCGAGACTGTCTGGTCAACCAGCATTTGTGCAAGAATGTATAACGCTTGCTGGGAGCCGATGGTAACCAGTATCTCATCGGTCCTGGCGTTAATTCCCCGCCTCGGAAGCACTTTGGTGCGAATTTGTTCGATTAACAATGGATCGTCGGCATCGCCGCTTTGGCACGCCCATTCGTTAATTTCCCTCACCCCCAGAGCGAGACGTGTGGCTTCTCGCCATTCGGGTGTGGGAAACAGGGAGTAGTCAAATTGCCCGTCAATAAAGGGGTACGGGTATTGTTGCCAGTTGGGTGGGCACTCGTAATGAGCAGGAATTTGTAGTGGCGCTTTGAACCGGCGAGCCCAGTGTGAGGGTTTGGGCGGCCCGCTGTCGTTGCGCAATTCGCAATCAACCCGGTCTAGTAATACGTCTTCATTGACATAAATACCGCTGCGCTCCCGGCTCAGCAAATAACCCTCGTCGGTTAACTGTTGATAGGCCAATACCACGGTATTGCGTGCAACCCCGAGTTGATCAGCCAGTTTCCGGGAAGATGGCAGGCGCTGCCCAACAGGAAACAAACCAGACAGAATCACTTCCACCAGCTTTTGACGGATTTGCCCCTGAAGGTTTAAGTCACTGTCTTCATCGAGAATTATCAACGTTTCTAGCATTCGCCATCTCTTCGTGCGATCGAGTTCGATTTATACCAAACCATTAGTCTACAGGGTAATGACCTTGTTTGCAGGCACAAGCATTACTCTTCTGCTACTGTTAAATGGGGGTCTGTCGAATAATAAGAGGTGGTTACAGGCACTTGTTAACAACCAATAATGCCAGAGCACACAACATGCCCAACCAACTTTTAATGGATTCCAATACAAGCGGCGTTTTCAAGCTGGATTTTAATGGACTGATTCTCTGGGCCGATGAACGGGCCGCGCAATTGCTGGGCACCCACGAACGAGCGCTTGATCAGACTTCCCTGTATGACATATTAGTTTTGGATGGTGAAAAACCGATTGAAGAATACCTGAATGAGATTTCGGATGCAGCTCAACTGGCTGCAAAAGGTAAAACCTCTCTGTGTTATTCGCGCCTTCACTCCGCCGACAGTTCTGCACCGCCGCTGGAACTTTCGATCTGGTGCCTGCTCGAGGACCCCGACAAACCGTTCATGGGTTATATCAATCACGCGCGTGACATTGAAACTCCCCCAGGCAGCACTCAAGAGGATTTGCTGGGTATCATTGCCGACCTGCAAGCCGAATTTATCGCCGACAAAGGGCCTCACTTTGTGTTCGGTAAAGCGCTCGAAAGTCTGTTGCAAATTACCCGAAGTGAATATGGCTTTATCGGCGAAGTATTACAAAGCAATGACGGCGAACCCTATCTGCAGACGCAAGCGATTACCAACATTGCTTGGGACGAAGGCACACAGGCGTTCTACCGACAGAACGCCCCTTCTGGCATGGCGTTCTATAATCTGGAAACTCTTTTTGGTCACACCTTGAAAACCGGTGAAACCGTTATCGCCAATGAGCCTGCAAGTGACCCTCGTCGTGGCGGCCTACCCGAGGGCCACCCAAGTTTAGATCGCTACCTCGGCATCCCTTTGAAAATAGGCAATAAATTTGTTGGCATGGCAGGATTAGCCAATCGACCGGGCGGATACAGCGAGAGCCTGGTGACCGAACTGAAGCCCTTAATCAACACACTGGCAACGCTTATTGCCGCCTACCATCAAGACCAGCGCCAACGCGCTGCGGAAACTCAGCTGCGCATACAGGCCCACGAACTGCTGCAAATCAGCGAAACCAAAACCCAGTTTTTGGCATCGATGTCCCATGAATTGAGAACCCCGCTTAATTCTATCTATGGTTTTTCCAACCGACTCTGCTCCAAGCTGGAAGGGAAAATCGACGAGCGTTCATATGATGGGTTACAAGCCGTTCGTCGAAATGCACTTCATTTAACCGCATTAATTAATGACATACTCGACATATCAAAAATTGAAAGCGGCCGCATGGAATTTGCCGCAGAACAGGTTTCATTGCCCATACTGATTGAGCAAGCCCGCAGCGCCATTCGCGGTATGGCCGATGAGGCAAATGTCACGATTATTGATAAAACCCCAACTGACGCCGAACCCGTGACCATTGAAGGCGATCAGAAACGCTGCCTGCAAATTGTGCTCAATCTGGTCTCCAATGCCATTAAATATGGCAACGCTCAGGATGTATTAGTCCGCAGCTTCAGCGAAGAAAAGAATGAAACAAGCTGGGGGGTCATTGAAGTGCAGGACTTTGGCGACGGCATTAGCCCTGCCAACAAAAAACGATTGTTCCAGCGTTTTGCGCAACTGAACCGCGACGACTCACTCAAAACCGAAGGCAGTGGACTGGGGCTGGCCCTGGTGTTTGAGTTGAGCAACGGCCAGGGCGGCCATGTAGAGGTAGACAGTGAGCCCGGTCAGGGCTCAACTTTTCGAGTGCGGCTGCCGTTGAGCAAACCCTGAGCGCACAAGCCTAGTCATCACTGATGGTGATCTCTGGCATGGCCGAGCCCTGCTGCTGCTCTGCCCACAGGCGCGCTCCCACCTTTCGGGCAATCTCTTTGTAAATGCGCGTAATGTCTGACTGGGGATCTGCAACAACAGAGGGTTGACCACTATCTGCATTATGTCGAATAGACAAATCCAGAGGCAGTGCACCTAACAGCTCCGACTGGTAGTCCTTCGCAATGCGCTCTCCACCACCACTGCCAAAAATCGACTCCTCATGACCACATTGGCTGCAGATATGGGTAGACATATTCTCAACCACACCCAAGACAGGCACATTCACCTTGCGGAACATTTCTATACCCTTTTGTGCATCCAATAAAGCAATGTCCTGAGGTGTGGTGACGATAATAGCCCCTGTGACAGGCACATGTTGGGACAGGGTCAATTGAATATCGCCCGTTCCGGGTGGCATATCGATCAGCAGATAATCCAGGTCTTGCCAGAGTGTCTGGTTTAGCAGTTGCTGCAGAGCACCGCTGACCATGGGGCCACGCCACGCCATAGGCGTTTTTTCAGTCACCAGGTACCCCATAGAAATCGACTGCACACCGTGGGCTTCAATGGGTTTCATTTGGTTATTCCCGTGCCCCTCCGGACGCTGCGCGCCTACACCTAACATCTGAGGTTGGCTGGGGCCATAAATATCGGCATCGAGAATGCCTACCTTCGCACCCTCAGCAACGAGAGCCAAAGCCAGATTAACTGTGGTAGTCGACTTGCCTACACCACCCTTGCCCGATGATACTGCAACAATATTTTTCACATTCGCAATGGCCGCCTGACTATTGCTGACGGGCGCCGGATGTACATACCACCCCAGATCCACATCGGCAGAATCAACACCCTCGAGGGCCAGAAGCGCCTGCAAAACAGCCTCTCCCAAGGTTTCACGAACACCCAGCGCCGGGTAGCCTAGCACGATTTCAACGCCTACCGTTCCGCCCTTGATCTCTACTTTGTTGACGGCCTTCAGCGTCACCAAATCCCTATTCATTAAAGGGTCTTTAACGGTGCTCAATGCGGCCAGAACGGCCTGTTCGGTAAGGGTTGTCATAGTCATCACTTCCAGTTTTTTAGTCTTGTTGATCAATATGAGGCCGCAAACCCAAAAATCCAAGCAAAAATAAGGTCTTGCAGGTACATTTTGATGGTAATTTCCTGCGTACAGGACAGAAAAATGCTATAGTTCGCGGCTTTATCCGTGCCCGTGGACCCTAAGTCGAACCGCACGAAACTCAAATTTGGACATTTGGAGAGTCAGACCCCCTCATGAGCGACCGCCGTAAAATTCTTGTTACCAGTGCCCTGCCCTACGCCAATGGTGATATCCACCTGGGCCACCTGGTGGAATACATTCAAACTGATATCTGGGTTCGCTTTCAGAAGCTGCGCGGCCACGATTGCACCTACGTTTGTGCAGATGACGCACACGGCACCGCTATCATGTTACGGGCAGAGCAATTGGGCATTACACCTGAAGAGCAAGTCGCCAAGGTGAAAGCCGACCACGAACAGGACTTTGCCGACTTCCTGATTGAATTTGATAATTTCCATTCAACGCACTCAGAAGAAAACCGAGTGCTGTCGAATGAAATCTACGGCCGACTGCTCGCCAATGATCACATAGCCAAACGATCAATCACTCAGGCCTTTGACCCGGAAAAGAACCTGTTCCTGGCAGATCGTTATATCAAAGGCACGTGCCCACGCTGCAAGGCCGAAGATCAATACGGCGATAACTGCGAGGTCTGCTCTGCAACCTACTCGCCCACTGAGCTGATCAACCCAAAGTCGGTCATATCGGGCGCCACACCGGTTGAAAAGGAATCCGATCACTTTTTCTTCAAACTGCCTGAATTCCAGCAATTTTTGCAAGACTGGACCCGGGCCGGACACCTGCAGCCAGAGGTGGCCAACAAGCTCGCCGAGTGGTTAGACGTTGGCCTGCAGGAGTGGGACATATCGCGAGATGCCCCCTATTTTGGATTTGAAATTCCCAACGAGCCAGGCAAGTTTTTTTATGTCTGGCTAGATGCTCCGATCGGTTACATGGCCAGCTATAAAAATCTATGTGATGCCAAAGGCCTGGACTGGCAAGAGGCCTGGAAAAAAGACTCCGAGTTTGAGCTCTATCACTTCATTGGCAAAGACATTGTCAATTTCCACGCCCTATTTTGGCCAGCGATACTCACATCCGCCGATTATCGCACCCCGACCAAGGTGTGTGTGCACGGTTTCCTGACGGTCAACGGTAAAAAGATGTCCAAATCCCGCGGCACATTTATTAATGGCCGCACTTATCTCAATCATTTGCAGCCGGAATATCTTCGTTATTATTTCGCCGCAAAACTGAATGCCTCAGTTGATGATCTGGACCTGAACCTGGATGACTTTGTTCAGCGTGTGAACAGTGACCTGGTGGGTAAAGTGGTTAACATTGCCAGTCGCACAGCCAAGTTCATCAGTAAAAGTGGTGGCACCTTGTCTGACACCATTGCCGATGAAAACCTGTGGCAACGTTTTGTTGATGCGGGCGATGTGATTGCAGCGCTTTATGAAAACCGGGAATTCGCAAAGGCACAGCGCGAGATCATGGCGCTTGCCGACGCTGCCAATGAATACATTGCCGACAAAGCTCCCTGGTCACTGGCGAAACAAGAGGGCACAGAGCAGGACGTGCTCGATATCTGCACCCTGGGTATTAATATGTTCCGGGCACTGCTCACCTACCTCAAACCGGTACTGCCTGCGACTGCAGAAAAAGCGGAAGCCTTTTTGGGTGAGACCCTGTCCTGGAATGAACCCGTATCGTTCCGCGGCGGACAAGCTATCAACAAATTCAAGCCGCTGATGACCCGCATTGAGGCTGACAAAGTAGCGGCGATTGTCGCTGACAGCCAAGAGGCACTTGCTTCCTCACAGGCCTCTTCTTCACAGGACACCACTGCACCGACCGCCACCGGTCCATTGGTCGATGAGCCCATTGCCGAGGAGATCGATTTCGACGCTTTTGCAAAAGTCGATTTGCGTATCGCCTTGATCGCCAAAGCCCAGCATGTTGAAGGCGCAGACAAACTACTGCAGCTCACCCTCGACCTGGGTGGCGAGACACGCAATGTTTTTTCAGGCATTAAAAGCGCCTACAAACCCGAAGACCTTGAAGGCAAACTCACGGTCATGGTTGCCAACCTGGCGCCACGAAAAATGAAATTTGGTTTGTCGGAAGGCATGGTGCTGGCCGCCGGCCCCGGAAAAGATGAAATTTATTTGCTTGAGCCACACGCCGGCGCCAAGCCCGGTCAACGGGTAATGTAACAATGACTGATATCGCCGTCATAATGGTCAGCGCCATTTTGGTGAACAATTTTGTACTGGTTCAATTTTTGGGTTTGTGCCCGTTCATGGGTGTGTCCAATAAATTAGAGACCGCTATTGGCATGGGTGGCGCTACAACCTTTGTACTTACCCTGGCGTCCATCTGCAGCTACCTGGTCCATCATTGGATATTGGAACCCATGGGGCTGGAGTACTTGCGTACCATCGCTTTTATTCTGGTTATCGCAGTGGTTGTGCAGTTTGCAAAAATGTTTATCGAAAAAACCAGCCCCCTGCTTTATCGGGTGCTGGGTGTATTTCTACCGCTAATCACAACCAACTGCGCGGTTCTGGGTGTTGCTTTGCAGAACACAACCAAGGCACATAACTTTTTCGAGTCGGCTCTGTATGGCTTTGGCGCGGCACTCGGTTTTTCTCTGGTCTTGATTTTATTCTCCGCCATGCGAGAAAGATTGGCGGTGGCGGATGTGCCCGACCCTTTCAAAGGTGCCGCGATCGGTATGATTACCGCAGGCTTGATGTCATTGGCCTTCATGGGTTTCAGTGGCCTGGTGTGAAACCCGGCCATGTCATTACTCATGAACGATACAACATTTACTACAATTCAAGGGCCCTTCATTAAGCACCATGATTGAGTTAATTTCCCAACACCCCATTGTTGCGGCACTGATTGCAATGGTCGGCTTATCGCTGATTTTTGGCGCGGTGCTCGGTTTTGCCGCCGTTAAGTTTAAAGTGGAAGGCGACCCCATTGTTGAGCAGATCGACGCCCTCCTGCCCCAGACACAATGTGGCCAGTGTGGGCACCCCGGCTGTAAACCCTATGCCCAGGGCATCGCCAATGGCGAACCTATTAACAAGTGCCCCCCTGGTGGCCAGGTGACCATTAATGCCATCGCCGATTTGCTGGATGTAGAAGCGCCAACTCTCGACGAAGAACACGGTGAAGAAAGTGAAGTGCAAACCGTGGCCTATATCCGGGAAGACGAATGCATTGGCTGCACAAAATGCATTCAAGCCTGCCCCATGGATGCGATACTGGGGGCGGCCAAACAAATGCACACGGTCATTATTGATGAATGCACCGGCTGTGACTTATGCGTAGAACCCTGCCCGGTAGACTGCATAGACATGGTGCCCGTCGAAAGCACACTCGGCGACTGGAAGTGGGACCTTCCTCCACGGAGTGAAAACGGGACTACAGACATTATTGCCTCCGACAAGGTTCAGCTGCCGGAGGCACACTCATGAGAAAAACCTGGGATATTCACGGTGGCATTCATCCCGCCGAGAACAAAACACAATCCTTACAAAGCCCACTAGGTAGCGTGCCCCTAGCCCCGGAATTGGTGTTGCCGCTCAATCAACATATCGGCAAACCCGCACTTCCTTTGGTTGCTGAAGGAGAGCAAGTGCTTAAAGGGCAACTGATCGCCAGGGCCGACGGCCCCATCAGCGCCAATCTGCACGCCCCCACTTCAGGCATCATTCAGTCGATTGAAGACAGGGCTCTGCCTCACCCTTCAGGCGGCAGCGGCCCCTGCATAATAATTGCGAGCGACGGCAACGACACCTGGACAGAGCTTGAGCCCTGCGCGGATTTCGAAAGTGCAGACCGCAATTTACTGCTCGACAAAATAAGAGCCGCAGGCATTGCCGGCATGGGTGGCGCGGGTTTTCCCACCGCCATCAAGTTGAACCCCCGTGGCAATCTAACAATCGATACCTTGATTTTAAATGGTACAGAATGCGAACCCTACATTACGGCCGATGACATTCTGATGCAGACCCGGGCCGATGAAGTGATCGCGGGGGCAATGCTGCTAAGGCATATGCTGGGCAATCCGGAACAGGTCTTAATTGGTGTCGAAGATAACAAACCCGATGCCATAAAAGCATTGAACGACGCGCTGGCCACAGCCGACAACAAGGCCATTGAAGTGGTGCCTTTCCCCACCAAATACCCGTCTGGCGGTGAAAAGCAGCTGGTTCAAATTCTCACGGGCCGTGAAGTGCCTGCAGGAAAATTACCTGCCGACGTGGGCGTTGTCTGCCAAAACGTAGGCTCAACCGTTGCCGCCTACCGCGCGGTACGTTTTGGTGAGCCCCTGGTTTCGCGCATCACAACCGTTGTGGGTGAAGCGCTCGAAACTCAGCGTAATATTGAAGTACCGCTGGGCACGCCCATTGGACATGTACTTCAGCATCATGGGTTTAATGCCTCGAAGGTAGCACGCCTGATTATGGGTGGACCAATGATGGGCTTCACTCTGGAGACGGCAAACGTTCCCGTTGTTAAAACCACAAACTGTATTTTGGCACCCAGCGCAAAAGAAATGCCCGAACCACCGCCCGCTCAAGCCTGCATTCGCTGTGGCATGTGCGCGGAAGTTTGCCCCGCCAATTTGTTGCCGCAGCAACTGTTCTGGTATTCGATGGCGGAGGATCTGGAAAAGCTGGAAGCACACAACATTGCCGATTGCATCGAATGTGGTGCCTGCTCTTATGTGTGCCCAAGTAACATTCCACTGGTGCAATATTACCGCGCCTCAAAGGGCACCATTCGCCAGCACGCCATCGACAAAGAAAAATCCGATCGCTCACGGGCACGTTTTGAATTCCGCCAGGTGAGAATGGAAAAAGCCGAGGCGGAAAAAGAAGCAAAACGCAAAGCGCGCAAGCTAGCGGCCGAAGCGGCCAAGAAAAAAATGGCGGCCAAGCAGGCCGCCGGCGTTGATAAACCCAAAGTCGAAAAAGCAGATGTATTGGCCAGTGCCATTGCCCAGGCTAAAAGCCAGGACCTGAGCCCTGAAGACCAGCTGGCCAAACTGGAACGCGCCGCCAACTCTGCCCGAAGCCGTCTGGAAAAAACGCACGCACGTGCAGCGGCCGCTGAAGGAGAAAAGAAAGACGCTATTCTGGCCCGCGTAAAAGATGCGGAGCTGAAAGTCCAAGACACAGAGCGCAAGCTGGCGAAGTTTATCGAGCAGACACAATCTGCATCCGCCGCTGAAGCGAGCACCGACAAACAGGAAGATGTTGAATCCCCGGAAAAACAACCGGCGGCCGAGCCAGACGCTGCCAGCGCTGCGATCGAAAAAGCCAAAGTCAAAGCGGCGGCCCAGGCAAGCATGACACCGGCAGAGAAACTACAGCAGCAGCTGGACTCTCTCAAAACCCGGGTTGAAAAAGCACGCGCCCGCCTGGAAAAGGCGGAAGCGGACAATGATGAGAACGTTGAAGCTTTCCGTACGGGCCTAGAGAAGATGCAGGCGAAATACGAAAAGCTCACACTCGAACAAACCAACAGCCAGAACGACGGTTAGCACTATGGCCTTTATGAAAATAAGTTCACCCCACGCCCACCGACCCGGCACTACCGGTTCGGTGATGCAGACCGTCATTATTTCAACCGTTCCCGGCTTGATTGCTCTGAGTTATTTCTTTGGTCCCGGCTCCCTCATCAATGTATTAACCGCTGGTTGCATGTGCATGGCCTTTGAGGCCGCGGTGCTTAAAATGCGCGGCCGCCCCATCGCCTTCTATTTGCAAGACTACAGCGCGCTGTTGACCGGGGTCTTACTCGGGCTGGCACTGCCGCCTTACTGCCCGTGGTGGATTATTGCCGTGGGCAGCCTGTCGGCCATTGTATTAGCTAAACAGCTCTATGGTGGTTTAGGGTACAACCCGTTTAACCCAGCCATGGTTGGATACGTTATCCTGTTGATCTCCTTTCCAGTTGAGATGACCCAGTGGGCTATGCCCAGAACCATGCTGCCCGAAGGACAATCACTCATGGGTCCCCTGTCGGCAATGAGTGCTGTGTGGGCAGGCGCACCCATCGACGCCTTTACTGCGGCCACACCACTGGATGTATTCAAACAAAATAACTCGCTGCTGGTTGAGCACCTTTACGATACCCAGGCCGTTTTTTCCACTGCTCGCTGGGCGGGTGCCGGCTGGGAGTGGGCCAACATGGGATTCCTGTTTGGTGGATGTTATTTGCTTTACCGGAAAATATTCACCTGGCATGCGCCCGTTAGCATGTTGCTGGCCTTGAGCTTCATGGCGGCAATATTTAATGATGGCGGCAGCTCTCACAGTGGTGGCTCACCGCTGTTTCACCTGCTGTCGGGTGCAACCATGCTCGGTGCCTTTTTTATTGTGACCGACCCGGTGACGTCAGCAACCTCCAATAAAGGACGTATGATTTACGGCGCCAGCGTGGGAGTGTTGGTGTACCTGATTCGGACCTGGGGCAACTACCCCGACGCGGTGGCCTTTGCGGTGTTACTGCTCAATTTTGCCGCGCCCTTTATTGATTACTACACACTTCCGCGTACCTATGGTCACGACAAACCCCGTCGTGCGACCGAGAAGGAGGAAGACGCCTGATGAAAGAATCCATTAGCCGCAACAGCCTATTGCTCGGCCTGTTTGCCCTGGTAACCGCAGGCCTGCTCGCCGGCACCAACGAGAGCACCAAAGATCGCATTCAGGCCGCCGAGCGCAAGGCCGCTCAAAAAGCGCTGCTTGAAATTGTACCCCTTGAACGACACTCCAACGACCTGTTGCTGGATACCGTAAAGATTCCCGCAGAGTATTGGGAGTCCTTAGGGCTGGACCTGGGCGGCGAGATCAATATTGCCCGTGCCGAAGGTGAGGCCGTGGCCGCTATTATTCCAGCCGTTGCACCCGATGGTTACAGTGGCAAAATTAAATTGATTGTGGGTATCAATCTCGACGGGAGTGTCGCTGGTGTTCGGGTACTCAGCCATAATGAAACACCCGGGCTCGGCGATAAAATCGATTTGAAAAAAGGGCCGTGGATTTTGAGTTTCAACGGGAAGTCATTAGCAGACCCTGGCCCCGACGCCTGGCAAGTTAAAAAAGACGGCGGCCAATTTGACCAGCTCACCGGCGCCACCATTACACCCCGGGCGGTTGTTAATCAGGTGCGGAGAACACTGGAATACTTCCAGGCAGAACAAGACATTATCTTTGCCAAAAAAGTCGTAAACCAGGAAGGTGAAAAACCATGAGCACACCAGCTGAATACACCTCCATCGCCAAAAATGGTTTATGGGACAACAACCCTGCCCTTGTTCAGCTATTGGGTTTGTGTCCACTTCTGGCTGTGACGGGCTCTGTTGTCAACGCACTGGGGCTTGGGCTTGCCACGATGTTAGTGATGGTGGGATCAAATATTTCCGTCTCCCTGATTCGCAACACCGTCAGCGATGCGGTGAGGCTGCCGGCCTTTGTCATGATCATTGCCTCTTTCACGACATGCACCGAATTAATCATGAAAGCGTTCACCTATGAGCTCTATCAGATCCTGGGCATATTTATTCCATTGATTGTGACCAACTGCTCCATCCTGGGGCGGGCAGATGCCTTTGCCAGCAAAAACAACGTCGCAGCCTCTGCCTTTGACGGATTGATGATGGCGATAGGTTTTGCATTAGTGTTGTTGGCAGTGGGTGTTATTCGAGAAATACTGGGCACTGGGCAGGTCTTTGCCGATATGCATTTGTTGTTTGGACCCGGCGCAGAAAACTGGACCTTGCAACTGTTTAACAACTATCCCGGGTTTCTGATTGCCGTATTACCTCCGGGTGCCTTTTTTGCCACTGGATTTTTAATCGCCATTAAAAACCTGATTGATGCACAACTTAAGAAACGAGAAGACGCCAACAAGGAAGCGGTGGTTAAAGGTAGCAAACGTGTCCGCACAACCGGACTGATCACATAATTGAGCCTTCTAAGGTAGTTTAAACAGTGCCAAGTAAAGACAACCACGACAGCGGCATAGAGTTTCAGGGCCGCAAAGCCAAACGGGCCGACAGCCGCGAAAGACGCCGCGCCATTCTCGATGCGGCCCTGCGCATCATTGTACGCGAGGGCATTCGTGGCATTCGCCACCGCGCGGTTGCCACTGAAGCCAATGTGCCACTGGCTGCCACAACCTACTACTTTAAAGACATTAACGAACTGGTGTCTGATGCCTTTAATTTGTTTGCCGAAAATAGCCTTACCGACACTCAGCAATTGAGTGAGGACAGCTTCCGCACCCTTGAGCAGTTCAGCCCCGAGCAACTTCAGGAAAGTAATACCCGAGAATTGATTGCCCAGGGTTTGATTGACCTGGTGGTGAATCACATTGCCCGTCAGGTTGGCGACCGGGATCAGCGCATTCTCGAACACGCCTTTCGCAACGAAGCATTACGCAATGAACAACTTGCTAAATATGCCGCTATTCCACAGCGACGTACGCTGGAAATGATTGAGAAGTTCTTCTCCTTACTGAACTCCCCGGATCCACAGGCCGATGCTGAAATCGTGAATGGTGTCATTATGCAACTTGAGTACTCCTCTCTGACAGGGAGCGACAAGGGGCTCACACGCCGTGCGATTAGCCGCATTGTCAGGAAACTCCTGGATAACTGACGGTCATTCCTAAATAGCCCCTCCAATACCGCACTCTCTACGCTCTAACACGCTATATTTACTGTAAACCACACTCGTTTGAGGCCGCCTTCCCAAAAACACGGCCCGCCTTAGGCCATTTTGCCTATTGCACGAAAAGTAAGCTTAGGAGATACTGTACTTAGTACGATAGTACCATATTGAGACTTTAGCCCAAGGTATCGCCACAAGACACAATAATGACAGGCCAATGACCATGACGTTTTTTACCCGCAACTCTGCAGTCTCGACTGCCATTCTCCTCTGTCTCTCTTTACCGCTCATTGCCAGCGAAGAGACCAGCGATGAAGGCGAAACCCCCTACAAGGCTTGTATGGCCTGTCATGGGGCCCAGGGAGAGGGTAAACCGGAAATGAATGCACCCAGCCTGGCCGGCATGAACAAAGACTACCTGCAGCGTCAATTGAAGCATTTCAAAGGTGATCAGCGCGGTAGTGCAACAGGGGATACACTGGGGGCGCAGATGAAGGCAATGACCGCAACCCTGGCCACAGAACAGTCCATAGAAGCCGTTTCCAGCTATCTCGCCAGCCTGCCAGTGACCGTATCTGCTGCGGCCAAAAAAGTGGAAGGAGATTTACGCAAAGGCAATAACTTATATCAAGGCAGTTGCGGATCCTGCCACGGCAACAAGGGCGAGGGCAACGCTCGCCTGAATACCCCTCGCCTGGCCCACCAGGATGCCAACTACCTGACCCGGCAGTTTGATAACTTTAAACAGGGCTTGCGCGGTCAGCACCCTGATGACCGTTACGGTCGACAGATGAAAATGATGGCAAACGTGCTGAAATCCGATCAGGATTTACAGGATGTGATTGCCTATCTGCAAGCGCAAAACCAATAGTCCACACAAGCGCTATGAATGCACGTAATGTCATGGGATCACTCTCAGCCATGTTGAAATCTGGACGGTTAATACCTCGATTAAAAGGTATTTTACTTTCAGGATTGACCTTGGGAGCGGGCGCTTTTGCTAGCGCCCCCGCCCAGCCACCGCTGGATATTCTTAGCCTATCATCAAGCTGCCCGCCGAGCTTTGCGCTCAGTGATGACAACCGCTGCCTGCTGCGCAATCGATATCAACTGTACGACTCCCTACAAGGACGTGGCATTGGCGGCCTGAAAACCGCCCTGCCCGCCCATCGCGACGGCTTCAGCCCCCAGCAAATTGACTTGGGGCGCTTCCTCTTTTTTGACCCGCTACTGTCTGGCGACCAAACACTCTCCTGCGCCAGTTGCCACCACCCCGATCAGGGTTTCGGCGACGGAAAAGCGCGCAGCATTGGCATTGACGGGCACGTGCTATCAAGATCTGCACCTACTCTTTGGAACAGTGCTTTTTTGAGTAGTTTTTTCTGGGATGCACGCGCAACAAACCTGGAAGAACAGGCAGAAGGCCCTTTGTTTTCCCCAGTGGAAATGGGGAATAACAAAGAGAATTTGTTGGCTAGTTTAAAGGCTTCGTCGGCCTACCGCGCTTTGTTTGCCAAAGCCTTCCCCGAAAAAGACGACGCCAGATCCGCAATCAGTCTTGCAAATGTATACACCGCAATCACAGCTTTTCAAACCTCCCTTATCTCACTGAATAGCCGCTATGACCAATATGCACACGGTTATGCCGACGCGCTCAATGCACAGGAAATTGAAGGCTTAAATATTTTCCGTTCTTTTGTGGCCCGTTGCTCCCAGTGCCACATGCCTCCCCTGTTCACCAATCAGGAAATTGCGGTGATAGGCACCCCAGAGCCCGCGGGAATGCCATTGGATATCGGCGCGCAGCAAACGTTTAACGCACCAAAACTGAAAGGTGGCTTCAAAGTGCCCACCCTCAGAAATATTGCATTGACCGCGCCTTATATGCACTCGGGTAAATTTCAATCCCTGCGCGATGCCACCGAGTTTTATAACAAAGGCCGGGGCCACGCGGTGCCAGAAGGTGTGGACATGTTAATTCACTGGCACATTTCAGAACCCAATTTAAAAGATGAAGAATTGGATCGCCTGGTCGATTTCATGAAAACCCTGAGCGACGAAAGTTTTAAACCCCAGATTCCAGACACTGTTCCCTCCGGTCTGAACCCCATCAATCATATCCACGATAAAAACGCGGCAGATCTTGCGCAAATACAAGGAGAATAAAAATGAGCACAGGTAAAGTATTGAGCCTGATCGTTGTCATCGGCGCCTTTGGCGCAGGTTGGTACATGGGCAACAATGGCGACGCGGCACCGGTTATCACCAGCAGTTCTGGCGGCGCCAGCTACAGCGGTGGTTACAAAGAAGAAGAGTCTGACAACAGCGCCAACACCGGCGCCGTTAAGTCTCGTACCGTTGAGGGAAAAACCTGGGTTGTTAACGACGGCGAATCCATCCAGGACGCGGTTAAATCTGCTCAGCCCGGCGATACCATTCAGGTAATGCCCGGCACCTATTCTGAAACCGTCTACATCGACAAAGATGATATTCACCTGGTGGGTGTGATTAAGGCCGGCAACCGTGCCACCATGGATGGCCGCGGCGAATTGAACGACGCCATTCTCTACTCCGGCAATAATATTGTGATTGAGAACTTTAAAATCACTCAATACAAAGGCAATGGCATTATGGGCCAGGCCGGTAACAATTTTGAAATTCGCAACAACGTGATTGTGGACACCGGCGTTTATGGTATTTTCCCTCAGCTGGGTAAAAACGGCCTGATCGAACACAACGTTGTATCCGGCATTGAAGACGCCGCCATCTATGTAGGCATGAGCGACAACATTCATGTTGCCTACAATGATGTGTTTGACAGTGTGGCGGGCATTGAAATCGAAAACAGTCGCCACGCCATTGTTGAATACAACTACACCCACAACAATACCGGTGGCATTCTGGCCTTCATTACACCTGGCCTGCCCATCAAAACCACCTACGACGTCATCATTCGCAACAACTTTGTTGTTGATAACAATACCGCAAACTTTGGTGCGCCGGGTTCAACTGTTGCTGGTATTCCTGCCGGAACAGGCATTCTGGTAATGGCCGCTGACGATGTGATTATTGAAGGCAACATCATCTCTAACAACAAAACCGCGGGCATTCTAATTAACGACCACGGCTCTGCATCCAACATTACAATGGACCCCGAGTCAGACCCCAATGCCGACCGCACCATGATTCTCGACAATGTCATGTTAAACAATGGCTACGACACCATTGATGAAATCAAGGCCTTCGCGCTGACCGAGATGCACACCGGTGACATTGATATTTTCCACATCGGACCGAGTGAAGACAGCTGCATCATCAACCGCCACCGCTACAAAACCGTGGGCATTGGCGACTTCACCGAATGTGACTTCACCAATACTGACGGTATTCACACCTACCTTTTGCCCAATGGTGCAGAGCCACGAGTGATCGAGGCCTCTGAGCGTGGCGAAATTGCCTATCTGGGCATTTGCACCGGCTGTCACACTTACACGGGTCGCATGATTGGCCCACCGGTACAGGTCATTCAAGCACTGTATATGGATAACGCAGAAGGCATTGCCGCCTATATCAATGCGCC
>CAJWCA010000039.1 GCA_913020395.1 uncultured Cellvibrionales bacterium
AGCATCTACCCAATGATACATTACTGCGACAGGTTCATGCACAGCTTAAAAATTCACTTGCAAAGACAGATTTAGGCGAAATAATATGAATGAGCGACGCATTCTTGCAGTTGGTGTATTTGACTTGTTTCATGTCGGGCATTTACGCTATTTGGAATATGCAAAACAACAAGGCACTCATTTAACCGTTGCCATTACACTGGATGAAACGGTATCGGCTAAGAAAAAAAAGCAAACCGTCATCGCAGAATCGGAACGACTGGAAATTATTCGTAGTGTGCGTTGTGTGGATAACGCTTACTTACAACCCAGTTTATTTGATTACCCTGATGATGCGGCAATATGGATCGCTGATTGGGGGATTCATCATGTGATTTGTGGGGGGGCATGGGAAAATAGCACACGCTGGAATAGGTTAATACCCGCCTTTGCTAAGCGAGGTATTAGTGTCAGTTTTGCACCTCATACCGAAGGAATCTCAACAACACAGATTGTCGCGTCAATTCGTGATAAATAGGCGGCACCTTATTTTTTTAAGATAAATGAGGTCAGAGTTGATTTTATTTAAATAAAAAACCTCAGTTCAGCAATGGATTGGGGTTTTTTTATGCCTTATCTTCCTGTATATCTGTGACCACCGTACGTTTTCCCTCAGGCGTATAGCTTATTTTGGTATAAAAAGCCTGACGGCGTTCTCGAATCGTTCGCCATGTTCCCCGTGCAAATAATTCAGGGTTCAGTTCATAGAGACCGGTATCAATTCGTTTTAATAAGTTTTTATGGCAAAATTTTGTAATAGCATTATTAACCGCTTGTACGCTCATATCAGCATTGTAAGCAATCCGTTTTTTAATCGCTAAAGGCAATAAAACTTCCCCTTGATAGCTGGCATTTGCAGAAATATAGAGCAAAATGCGGGTTTCACCTGCAGTCAGTCGATTCAATAAGCTTAAATCATCAATATAAAATTTAATATAAGAAGGTTCATCAGGCATTCGCCGTATATCAACAACATTGGTTTTATCAGAAATGATTTCACCTGTTAGTGTATCAATCAAGACTTCTGTCACAGAGGCACCGTTAGCATAATAGAAAAACGGTCTGCCCTGACCGCTTGCGCGATCATAGTGAATCTTAGGTGTCGCATAGTAGCCTGTAGCCGACAAGCTCACGCGATTCATATAAGCCAATTGCGCAAACTGAGCAAAGCTCAAGCTATGCTCACCCGCATGGACTTGATTCTCCGCAAACTGCACCTGCTCTTTCGAGACAGAAAAGTGCTCTGCAGCAAATTCCACCATACGTGATTTAATGGTTTGGGCTGCATCTCTCGCCGCCATCCCGTTGAGATCGGTACCAGAGGAGGCTGCCGTCGGAGAAGTATTGGGTACTTTATCGGTACGTGTTGATGTGCAGTAAATTTTGTCGATGTCTACCTGGAACTCTCTGGCCACAACCTGGGCCACCTTGGTAAATAAACCCTGTCCCATTTCGGTGCCGCCATGGTTCAGTTGGATAGAACCATCGGTATAGACATGTATGAGGGCACCCGCTTGATTCAAATGCTGAACGGTAAACGAAATGCCAAACTTAACCGGTGTGAGTGCCAGGCCTTTTTTTAGCACCGGGCTATTGCGGTTAAATTCAATGATCTCTTGACGGCGCTGTCGATAATTGGATTGTTCTTCCAGGCGATTCACGAGCTCGGGAACAATATGCTGCTCAATCTTTTGACCGTAGTGGGTGGTATCTCGCCCACCTTCTTCGCTATAGAAATTCATTTTGCGAACATCGAGTGGGTCTTTTCCAACAGCCCGCGCGATATTGTCCATGATGTTCTCGATGGCAACCATACCTTGAGGTCCGCCAAATCCCCTGAATGCAGTATTGGAAACCGTATGTGTTTTTACTCGGTGTCCAACGATATTAGCGGCAGGCAAGAAGTAGGCGTTGTCTGCATGGAACATGGCTCGGTCTACAATGGCATCAGATAAGTCTGGCGAAATACCGCAACCGCCGGAGAGTTCGAGGTCCAAACCTTCGAGCATGCCCTCGTCGTTGAAACCGACTACATAGCGGCTGGTAAAATGATGGCGCTTGCCCGTAGCCATCATATCGTCAGCGCGGGCAAGGCGAATTTTCACGGGGCGATCCGTTTTTCTTGCCAGTAGGGCAGCAATACAAGCCCACTGGTTTGCATTGGTTTCCTTGCCTCCAAAACCTCCGCCCATACGACGCATGTCCACCGTGACTTTGTTCATGGGGATGTCGAGCACTTCCGCGACCAACTTCTGACCTTCACTAGGGTTTTGGGACGAGGTGTAAACTAACATTCCGCCGTCTTCAGCGGGAATACAGAGGGACGCCTGTCCTTCCAGATACATTTGTTCCTGACCGCCTATCTGCATTTTTCCCATCAATTGATTGCTGGATTGTTCCAGCGCTGCAACTGAATCGCCACGCGATTGTGTGTGGGTAGGGCGGACAAAACTTTTGTTAGCCAGACCCTGTTCAATCGTGACGTCGGCCTCGAGTTCTTCGTACTCCACTTGTGCTAAACGGGCAGCTTTGCGGGCGAGCAAATGTGTTTCGGCCGCAACCGCAAACAATACCTGTCCGTGAAACTCAACTTCGTCGCCCTGATTGACCATGATCGGGTCGCCGGGGAATATTGGACCAATATCGGTGTGTCCAGGAATGTCAATCAGGGTAAGAACAGACTTTACACCTTCTGCCGCGGCCACTTTTGAGAGGTCCAGCGATTTAATTTTGGCGCGAGCGACACTGCTCAAACCAACGTAAGCGTGCAAGGTATTTTCTGGTGCGAGTTGATCGTCGACGTAAATGGCCTCTCCACTTACGTGTTTGTGTGCACTTTCGTGTTTACTGGATTGACCGGTGAGACCTTTGACAGTGGACGCCTTGTTTTCAGGCAGCTCAGGCATATTACGCATGGTGAGTCACCCTGATTTCAGAAGCTGTATGTGTGGACTCCAAAAAGAGTCGACGTAAGAAATTCTGTGATACTTTTAAGCGATATCCGGCACTGGACCGGAAATCACTGATAGGTGAAAAGTCTTTGTCCAGTTCCTCGCTCGCTAAACGGACGGTATTTTCAGTCCAGGGTTGGTTGATTAGAGCTTTCTCGCAATGGTGGGCACGTTTTGGAATCTCGGCCATGCCACCAAAGGCGACCACTGCGTTTTTGATTGTCCCGTTTTCCACATCAATAAGAAATGCTCCACAGGTAGCAGAAATGTCATCTTCGAGGCGTTTGCTGATCTTGTAGACTTTAAAGAGTTGGCCTGGAGTGGCCTTGGGGACCAAGATGCGTTCAATAAACTCCGAAGGTTGCAGTTGAGTTTTTTTGTAACTAATAAAGTAATCCTCAATCGGCAATTCTCGACGCTGACTGCCTTTTCTCAAAATAAGGCGAGCCCCGAGCGCTATCAATACCGGCGGCATGTCACCAATAGGTGAGGCATTCCCGATATTGCCACCAAGGGTTCCCTGGTTGCGAATTTGCCGGGAGCCTAAGCGGTCTATCAATTCATGTAGATCAGGGTATTGTGCGACGAGTTTTTCTTTAGCGGTGCTATAAGTTGCGGCCGCGCCGATATCCAAGTGAGAGTCTGTTTCTTTGATGTCTGCCATTTCACCGATTCGCCCGGTGTAAATCAGAGTATCAATTTCCTTCAAGAATTGAGTGAATTCCAGGCTTAGATCTGTGCCGCCGGCGATGAGGCGTGCTTCAGGGTTGTCCATCAGCAGAGAGGATAGTGCATCGACAGAATCTGGAGAGTGAAACGTTTTGCCATTGTGACGCAAGGCAACGTCGGTGGATTCATCCTGAATTTTTTTCAGTGAAGTGCTAACAAGGAATTCGGATTCGCTAAACTTATCGTTGCTGGCCGGTTCGAACATTTGTACAGCCGCGTCAATAATTGGTCTATACCCGGTGCAGCGGCAGAGGTTGCCACCTAGTGCCTCGTTGATGGCTTCGCGCTCTGGATTGTCATTATTTTTGCGATAAGCAAACATAGACATGACAAAACCCGGCGTGCAGAATCCGCACTGAGAGCCGTGGCAATCCACCATTGCCTGTTGGACTGGGTGGAGTTGATCCCCGTCCTTTAAATCTTCAACAGTGATCAGTTGTTTTCCGTGCAGGCTTCCCAGAGGGGTGATACAGGCGTTGATCGACTTGTATTGAATGCCGGAAGTGTTCGGGTCGTTTTGCCGTTCGCCCAAAACCACAGTGCAGGCACCGCAATCACCCGATGCACAGCCTTCTTTTGTACCTTTTTTATGCAAGTGCTCTCGCAGATAATCCAGTAGCATTGTACTGGGATCTATATTCTCTACAGTGTGCACTGCTTGGTTAAGTAGAAACTTAATCACTCTGATAAACCACGCTTTTTGATTTTTACTTTGAGATCTCAGGGTTGTGTCAACACCCCGGTAAAGGGGGTATTTGATCTAATAGGTATAGCCTGCGCCCTGCATCTTGTGAAATTCTGACAGCAGTGTCAATAAAAAGACTTTTTGACCAAAGTGTCAAGTTATTTTTGAGTTCGCTGGCGCTTGATAAGGTGCAATATCGACAGCGCAGGCTTGATGTCTTTTGTTAAGAGTAAGCTTCAAGCAATTGATATGTAACTCTATTATCGTATATTGCACTAAAGCTCCGGACGGAAAGTGGAAGTAAGGGCAGAATTTTGCCCGCCACTGGCGCACCCTGGTTTGGGGCTAGTGCTTATTCTGCAGGGTGGTTAAGGTCGTTGCTTTTGTTTTGGTCAAGATATTGAGTCTGCGTCTCTATGCCACAACCCTTTAGGATGATGTGTCTCAAATTGTCTGCGACAGCCTCAAACTCTTCATCTGACAGGCGGGGTTTGCCGATTACCGTAGAAACTTGAACTGAAAAATCCGCGTAATGCTGGGTTGAAGCCCAGATCAACCAGATGAGATAGAGGGGGTCGACTGGATCCATCTTGCCTTGTGTCACCCACTCCTGGATGACCTGTGACTTGTCCAGCAGCCATTTTCGATAGTCGGTATTTAAATACTCAGACAGGTGTGGTGCGCCGTGAATGAGCTCGTTGGCAAAAATCTTGGAGGCCAGGGGGTTGGTTTTTGAATACATCACCTTGGCGTGAATGTAGTTACCAATAGCCTCTGCGGGGTCATCCTCTGCAGTAACCAGGTCAAAGGCCTCGTTCCAAAGCGCCAATACGTCCATCAAGACGCAGCTGTAGAGGTCCAGTTTATTGGCAAAGTAATAGTGGATATTAGGCCGGGGCAGGTTTGCACGCTTTGCGATGCTCATTATTGACGCGCCTTTAAAGCCGGATTGAGCGAACTCGATTTCCGCGGCGCGTAGAATTTTGGCCTGATTGTCACTGCGGATTTTACCGGCTTTGTAGTTTTTTGTTGTTTTTGCCATGGATAGTCTTGAGCTCTGCTGGTTGACCTAAAAATGTAGCCTTAGGGCATAACCTTAATTCATAGAAAAGCTGACAGCAAGGTCAACTATCTGAAGTTTTTTTAATTCCATAAAATATTTTTTATGACTGGAGGGGGAGTACGCACTCAAAATACCGGCTGGGCCAGTGTTTTTGGGCTTGAATGAGGAAGATTAATTTCAAAAATAGGCCATACTGTACTGATCTTATCACTCTATTTTCAGGTTAATTAACGGTGAATCATGCTCGTTTTGGGTGCAAATGGAGATGAAAAAGTTGACTAATTGGACAGATTCCTGCATTGTAAATCCGGTTCCAGACAGTCACAGATAAAAGCCCGTGGAGGGAGTAGTTTACATGTTGATCCAGGATATTATTCGAAAGAAACGCGACGGTGAGAGCCTGAACCTTGAAGAAATTCAAGCGATTGTTGATGGCATCGCCAACGAGACCCTCTCTGAGGGGCAGGTCGCCAGTTTTGCCATGGCCACGTTCTTTCGCGGAATGCCAAGGCCTGAATGTATGGCGTTAACCAACGCGATGCAACAGTCAGGCACCACCTTAAGCTGGAATACAGACGAGCTTGGTGGCCCTGTTGTAGACAAACATTCAAGTGGTGGTGTGGGTGACAAGGTCAGTTTAATGCTGGCGCCGATGCTCGCCGCGTGTGGAGCCTTTGTTCCAATGATCTCCGGTCGCGGGTTGGGGCATACCGGTGGCACCCTGGATAAACTGGATAGCATTCCCGGTTATCAATCAAAACCCGATAACGAGCGTTTGCAATCTGTAGTTGCCAAAGTGGGTTGTGCCATTGTGGGTCAGACGTCAGACCTGGCACCTGCGGATAAACGTTTTTATTCCATCCGGGACGTCACCGCAACGGTTGAATCTGTCCCCCTTATCACAGCGTCTATTCTTTCAAAGAAACTATCTGCAGGCCTCGACAGCCTGGTAATGGATATCAAAACCGGTAGTGGTGCCTTTGCTGCATCCAGAGAAATGGCTTCAGAGCTGGCAGAAAATATTGTAGCTGTGGGCTCGGGCCTTGGTCTGCCAATCTCTGCATTAATTACCGATATGTCAGAAGTGCTTGGGCCAACAGCCGGTAATGCACTTGAAGTGATGGAAACAGTTCGTTATCTCAAAGGTGAGTATTGTGACCCCAGACTTCACAGAGTGGTTGTTGAGCTGGGAGCAGAATTGCTGCTGTTAAGCAAACTGGTCCCCACTGTTGAAGAAGGTGCCAAACAGATGGAAAACTCTCTCAGCAGCGGGCGTGCTAGTGAAATATTTGCAGAAATGGTGTCTGCTCTGGGTGGTCCAACAGACTTCATGGAAGCACCTGAGAAATACCTGGCCTCTGCGCCTGTGGTTATGCCTATTCCGGCCTTGCAGGCTGGTTATGTATCGTCAATCGACGTGCGCTCGGTTGGCAATGCCGTTGTAGAGTTAGGAGGAGGGCGTCGCCTTGTGCAGGATATTATTGACCCCTCTGTAGGTTTGAGTGATGTGCTGGGCCTCGGTGAAAGCACCGATGCAGATCGTCCTTTGGCATTTGTACATGCACGCGACGAAGAAACAGCTCTGAGAGCGATTGATCGTGTGCAAAAGGCATTTTCGGTCAGTGACGATAGCGCAATCGAACGTACCGATGTCATTCTGGAGAGAATCCAGAGTTAATCGCAGCCAGCTATTCGTAACGTATTTGTGTAAAACGATTTTCTTGTAAGGCGAAGAAATATGAGTGTAAAAAGAAATTCAACTGTCTCTGGAAAGGGAGCAGTTCAAGCGGTCCCAATTAAAGCCAACGCCCCTGAGGCGACAGAAGGCCATGGGGATCTACTCAATCCCGGTACGCCCTTTAATGCAGACTGGGTTAATGATATTAAGATCAATCAGAGTGCGGTTGAACGCAGGGCTGCGACTTTAAAAACACGCCGCTCTCCGAAGAAGGCGTTCCAGGCGGCGTGGTTATTAAAGGCAGTTTCCTGTATCGACCTAACGACGCTGTCTGGTGATGATACGCCAGGGCGTGTGAAGCGTCTTTGTGCCAAGGCCAAAAACCCGATCCGCGCAGATCTGTTAAAAGCGATGGATGTTGAAGGTTTGAACATCACGACCGGTGCGGTCTGTGTTTATCACTCGATGGTTGAGACGGCCGTAGAAGCACTGAAAGGCACTGGTATTCCAGTGGCCGCAGTGTCGACGGGGTTTCCCGCCTGTATGTCACCGATGCCCTTGCGCTTGCAGGAAATTGAAGCCTCAGTTGCGGCCGGTGCAACCGAGATTGATATTGTCATCACGCGACATTACGTGCTTACGGAAAACTGGAAGGCTCTCTATGACGAAGTGCTTGCCTACCGCAAGGCGTGTGGCAATGCTCATATGAAAACGATTATATCCACGGGCCAGCTAAGCACCCTGAATAACGTGGCCAAGGCCTCAATGGTCTGCATGATGGCCGGCGCAGATTTTATTAAAACCTCAACCGGAATGGAAACCGTCAATGCCACGATTCCAGTGAGTCTGGTAATGATCAGAATGATTCGCCAGTATGAAGAGCTGACCGGTTTTAAAGTTGGCTTTAAACCAGCAGGTGGTATTGCCACCGCAAAGGATTCAACCCATTACCTGGTGATGATAAAAGAAGAGCTAGGCGAAGATTGGCTGAACCCCGAAATGTTCCGGTTTGGCGCCTCAAGCTTGCTGGCAGACATAGAACGCCAGCTGGAGCATCATGTTAGTGGACAGTATTCGGCGAATCATCGCCACTCTATTGCCTAAATAGCGCTTACACAATTTTTTTGCCAGAGAACGATTTGGCTAACAAAGCAAACTGGAAATTTTTATGAACGTTGCAGAAGCATTCAAAACTATGAGCTACGGCACCGCACCCGAATCAACGGACAAAGTAAACGCTTGGCTCAAGGAGCATGAAGCCGGCTTCAAAATGTATATTGATGGCGCCTGGGTTGCGGCGAGTGACAAGGGACTTTTTGCCTCAACAAATCCCGCTAATGGCCAAGAGCTTGGCAAGGTGAGCCAGGCAACCGTGGCCGACATCGATACAGCAGTTAAAGCGGCAAAGGCTGCCCAGCCAGCTTGGGCTGCACTGTCAGGCCATCAGCGTGCACGTTATCTCTATTCGATCGCCAGACTCCTGCAAAAGAGCTCCAGACCACTAGCCGTTCTGGAATCTCTGGACAATGGCAAGCCCATTCGTGAATCACGAGACATCGACGTGCCATTAGCCGTGCGCCACTTTTATCACCACGCAGGGTGGGCACAACTGATCGACAGCGAATTACCGGACCAGCAAGCGGTAGGTGTTGTTGGCCAAATTATTCCCTGGAATTTTCCGTTGTTGATGGCAGCTTGGAAAATTGCACCCGCACTGGCTGCAGGCAACTGTGTGGTACTCAAGCCCGCAGAATTTACAAGCTTGAGCGCACTGATGTTTGCGGAGCTACTGGAGCAGGCAGGTTTGCCACCCGGAGTCGTCAACATTGTGACAGGTGACGGAGCTACAGGCCAGGCACTGGTAGACCACCCGGGTGTTAACAAGATCGCGTTCACCGGCTCTACCAATGTTGGACGAATCATTAAAGAGCGCACAGCGGGAAGCGGTAAAAAGCTCACCTTAGAACTCGGTGGCAAATCGCCCTTTATTGTTTTTGATGATGCAGATTTAGACAGCGCCGTGGAAGGCCTGGTGGACGCGATTTGGTTCAATCAGGGTCAAGTGTGTTGTGCCGGCTCTCGATTGCTGGTTCAAGAGGGTGTTGCCGAAGCACTCATCGGTAAAATTAAAGTCCGCATGGCCAAGCTTCGCATGGGCGATCCACTGGACAAGAACGTTGACCTGGGTGCAATTGTTGATCACAGGCAGCGCGCTCGAATCGACAGCCTGGTAAAGCAGGGCGTTGAAGAGGGAGCCAGTATTTATCAGCCCGAAGGTATATGCCCGGAGAGTGGGTGTTTTTACCCGCCTACGCTCCTCACGGATGTTGAGTCCAGCAATGTTGTTGCCACCACTGAAATATTTGGACCGGTGCTGAGTGTGCTGACTTTCCGGACACAACAGGAGGCAATAGAACTTGCAAATAATACTCGCTATGGACTGGCATCAAGTGTTTGGTCTGAAAATATCAACCGCGCCCTGGATGTTGCGCCACAAATTAAAGCCGGTGTGGTTTGGGTTAACAGCACTAATCAATTTGATGCGGCTTGCGGTTTTGGCGGCTACCGTGAATCGGGTGTCGGCCGGGAAGGCGGTATCGAAGGGCTCTACGAGTACCTTAAACCGATTGAAAGCCTTGCCCAGGAGAAGGAGATCCCCCAGCCAAAAGAAATTAAAGCGGCGCCGGCGTCGGCCAATTCTCAAAGCTTCGTAGATCAGACCGCCAAGTTGTATATCGGTGGTAAACAGTGTCGGCCCGACAACGCCAGTTCTCTGCCTGTTTTGTCCCATAAAGGTGAGCGTCAGGGGCTTGTAGGCGACGGCACACGAAAAGATATTCGCAACGCAGTACAGGCAGCCTTTAAGGCGAGCGCTTGGCAAAATACCAGCGCCCACGGGCGGGCTCAAATTTTGTATTACATTGCTGAGAACCTGAGCTACCGGTCTGAAGAATTTGCCCAGCGACTCATTTCTCTTACAGGGGCGAGTAAAAAGTCTGCTCAATCTGAAGTTGAAATGTCAATTGAGCGATTGTTCTTCTATGCGGCTTGGGCCGACAAATACGACGGAGCAGTGCACCAGCCGCCAATGCGTGGAGTTACTCTAGCGATGAATGAGGCGATTGGAGTGATGGCTCTGGGCTGCCCAGACAATGCGCCATTATTGGGAATGATTTCCATGTTGGCTCCAGTCATTGCAATGGGTAACACCGCGGTGCTGGTTCCTTCACAGCGTTACCCCTTGCTCGCAACGGACTTCTACCAAATTTTGGAGACTTCCGATGTGCCAGCGGGTGTCGTGAACATTGTGACAGGTGAGCGAGACGCTCTGATGAAGGTGCTCGCAGAGCACGCCCAAGTCGATGGCCTTTGGTATCACGGCACTGCCAGCGGTAGTGAAACGATTGAAACTGCGTCTGTCAGTAACTTGAAGAGAACCTGGGTAAACCAGGGCTTGAGCAGAAACTGGTTTGACGCCAGTGAAGGGCAGGGCAAGCGGTTCTTGCGAGAAGCCACGCAGGTTAAAAACATTTGGATTCCCTATGGGGATTCTATGTAAATGAAAGGCTTAAAGTCTGTGTGCTCAGCATCCGCAATTGCGGTGCTGATCGCATTTTCGTTTTCAGGTTGCAGCAACGAAATGAGCAAACCGACTGAAGTTGTCGCTGTCAGTGTTGATACGGATCGCGAAGTTATTTTTGCGACTTTTAACGTCAGTATGGAAGCGACAAACTATCTTGGTCGCGATGCTGAGCAGACTAGTAGCGAGGAGCTGGCCGGGCGTTTAGCCAGCGGCCAGGACCCTCAAATCCGCAATGTGGCGGAAATTATTCAACGAACCCGCCCCGATATTATTCTTCTGAATGAGTTCGACTACATCGAGCAGCCGTCCAGAGGTGTGAGTGCATTTGTGACAAACTATTTGCACCATAGCCAGCAGGGCGCCGATCCCATTGATTACCCTTACTTCTATCTGAATCGCTCCAATACAGGCGAGCCCAGCCCGTTTGATCTCGATAAAGATGGTGTTGCCAGTGGCACAAAGGGTGATGCTTATGGCTTTGGTTATTTCCCCGGGCACTATGGAATGGTTTTGCTTTCGCGCTTTCCTATCGACAGCCAAAACGTAAGAACATTTCAGCATTTTTTGTGGAGTGATATGCCGGGCGCGCTTAAACCAGGCACAGAAAAGGATGGGCTTTGGTTCTCTGAAAAAGAGTGGAAAGATCTTCGCCTTTCTTCAAAGTCCCACTGGGATGTACCTGTATCCATTGATGGGAAAACGGTTCATGTTTTGGCCAGTCACCCAACACCTCCTGTTTTTGACGGTCCTGAAAATCGAAACGGAAAACGTAACCACGATGAAGTTCGCTTTTGGAGGGACTACATAGCCGGTGAATCATATTTTTATGATGACGATAAGCAGTCAGGAGGCTTGGCTGCTAGCGCTGACTTTGTGATTGTAGGCGATTTAAATGCATCGTCGGTTGAGGGCGGAGCTAACCGGGATGGTATCGGAAGTTTGTTGGCGCTGGATCGGGTGAACAGCGGTGTTATTCCAAGTAGTGAAGGCGGTCGGGAAAACAAGCCGAATAATGTTCACTCTGCCACGCACACAGCCCATTGGGGCATGAGGGCAGACTATGTACTTCCATCCATCGAGGGGCTCGAAGTGCTTGATCAGGGCATCTTCTGGCCAAAAAAAGGTGATGAACTTCACCGCCTGGTGAGTGAACGTGCGGCATCCTCAGATCATCGTCTCGTTTGGATAAAAACCAAAATCAAGCGGTAAAGTCTTGTACGGTTTGTCTCTCGACTAACTCCACGTCGAGTAAAATAGTGCGGCTCGGTTTGTCTGGGTCGGCTATTTTTTGCATCAGCATATCGACAGCTTCTTCACCCATTGCGGCGGTTGGCTGATTAACCGTCGTCAGCTTTGGGGTCACAACGGTTGACCAGGGAATATTGTCATAACCGGTGATGGACACGTCTCCCGGCACATTTATATTCATCTCAGACAGCGCGCTCATTGAGCCCACTGCGATCAAATCATCAGCAGCTACAATCAAACTCACCGAATTTTGTTTTAAACATTCCCGCGCTTTATCGTTTAATTCGGTGTTAAACGCGACTTCTGTATCCCACACAATTTCCAATAAATCCTTGTTCTTTTCGACGATATCGAGAAACCCCTGACGTCTTCGGCGGGCACCCTCAATGTGTGAAGGGCCGGACAGCAAACCGATCCGTTTGTGGCCCATTTTAATCGCGTATTCTGCCAATAACTGACCGCCCCTGCGATAATCCGAGTGCACCGCATCAAAGCCGGGCACTGGGCGATCAATGATGACCAAGGGGCAATTGCGCTGTTGAACGGCGTCCGGAATAAGGTCAGTCGATGGTACCCAGATAATGCCGTCAACCCCCTGTTGTCTTAATAGGTCGAAGGCCTCTGCTTCCGTATCGGTGTTACTTTGGCAGTCGACAAGCAAGACAGAAAAGTCCCGCTGTCTTGCGGCATTTTCTATTTTTTGGGCAAGCTCTGGGAAAAACGGATTGGTCAGGTCGGGCAGTAACAAACCGATAGACTGGGTAAAGCCCGTACGCATCGCCTGAGCTGTTCGATTGGGGCGGTAAGATAACTCTTTTACAGCAGCCAATACCTTTTTGCGTGTTTCCTCGCTCACCGATCCACGTCCGGTTAGTGCATAGGATACTGTTGCCACCGATACGCCAACCCGGTTTGCCACATCTTTTAAGGTGCTCATCGGTTCTTTTCCTAGCGGGTCTCGTTTAACCCATTGAATCAGGCTGTAGTGCAGCTACAGCTCTTAATTAGTTTTGCGCATTATATAATCATACAAAAACAGATAAGTGAAACGTTTAAGCTTGTTGGTCATGAACACAAATTAGCCAAGTCGGACGAATTTGCTACACTTTTGTACTTAAGGCCCCAAATCAATGGGGTATAGTCGATTCTAATTCAGAATTGGAATAAGAATACGGCGTGCATAGATTAAAATAATTGCAAAGAAGTGAAACGATTAACTTGACGATGTAGTCAGGATTAGCAACTATGTACACACCACAAAAGTGTGAACTTATACGCTGTGGGAGAACCACCTTTTAGAGCTCAATCAGAACTAATAATGATGAAAAAGAGAGATCTGTTAAGAGACGTGTAGTAAGGCTAGCGGAACGGCAAAAGAGGAAGGTGGAGAAGGGCGTTTCACAGAAATGTCACATTTCATCCCGATAATGGCGCCGGCCGATGCAACTCAGCACAGCTCTTCTAAAGAAAACGACGATGCGCAAGATCCTAATAAAATTGGAGGCAATACATGAAATTTAGCAAAGCGACCTCGGTCATAGGCTTAGCTTCAGCACTGGCATTGATGGGACCCGTAGCGGCCTATGCCCAGGAAACAACATCCGCAATCCGCGGTAAAATCATCAGTGCAAGTGGAGCGCCCTTAACTTCGGCGAGCATTGTAGTGACTGATTCACGTACAGGTGTTAAACGCACCTATTCTACAAACAGCGCGGGAACCTTCTTTGCGTCTCGTCTGCCTGTAGGCGGCCCATACACCGTGATAGTTGATGGTAAAAATACCATTACCGTTGACTCCATTTCTCTGGGTGATACTTACAAGCTGTCTCTCGACTTATCCAGTATTGAAGAAGTGGTTGTCACCGCCGAGCAAGTACAAGGTGGTGATGTAGCTCCAGGGCCTTCTGCGACCTTCGGCGCGTTTGAGCTGGAAACTTCTGTGGCGATTAACCGGGACATCGCCGATGTATACGCGATGGATCCTCGCATGAACATCGACTCCGATGACGATGGATTCTCTGTAAACTGTGGTGGTAAACACCCACGCTTTAACAGTGTAACACTCGATGGTGTGAGTCAGAATGACCGTTTTGGCCTGAATGAAAACGGCTACTCCACTGCAGTAGGCATGCCTTTCCCGTATGACGGAATTTCGCAGGTATCGGTTTCATTGGCGCCGTTTGACGTTACTTACGGCGGTTTCTCTGCCTGTAACATCAATGCAGTAACCAAAAGCGGATCGAACGAGTGGGACGGCGGCGCATTTTATGAGCACAGCAGCGACGACCTGAAAGGCGATTCGCTGGGTGATGCTGCTAGCGCGCAAACCAGCCCGAGCTACACTGAAAACAAAAAAGGTTTTCATATTGGTGGCCCACTGATTGAAGATAAGCTGTTTTTCTTTGCGGCTTATGAAGAGTCAGAAAGACCTCGTTTTCTTCAAAAAGGTTATGCCGGGTCTGGTAACGGTGTTGAGCGCGATTGGCTGAGCCAGTCAGACTATCAGCGCATTGTTGATATTGCGAACGACGTTTACGACTACGATCCTGGTGGCCAGCCTTCAAACGGCACGCAAGAATCTGAAAAGTACATGGTTCGGGTTGATTGGAACATCAACGAAAACCACAACTTAGCCGTAATTTACAACTATTTCGACGGCTTCCAGTTGCGCGATTCCGATGGCGATTCAAATGAGTTTGAGTTTGCTAATCACTACTACACCAAAGGTTCCGAGTCTGAAACCTTTACTATGTCTCTGTCGTCTCAGTGGACCGATGCATTGTCTACTGAGGTCTTCTACAGCACCAATGAAATGAATGATTCGCAGGTTACTGTGGGTGATAAAGATTTTGGTGACATGCAGATTAGTATCGGCGGTCGCGCGGGAACTGTGTACCTGGGTGCAGATGATTCTCGTCAGGCAAACGCCCTCAACACTGAGTCTAAATACTTCAAATTCTCGGCTAAGTACTTGGTGGGCGAGCATCTGATTCTGCAGGTTTTGACAGCGAAGAGTTAACTATTTTCAACCAGTTTGTACAGCATTCAAACGGTGGTGAGTACGATTACTTTGACAGTTCATCAGGCAACTCAGCGGCTTGTGACGCGCTGACTGCGCAGGGGCGTGCAGATGATGACACTTGTGGGCTTTCTGGTATCGACCGTTTCGAGCTGGGCACCCCGAGTCGCATTTACTACGGTAGTGGCGGCGGCACCAACGATGCCAATGATGCGGCAGCAAACTTTGTTAATACAATTAACAGTGTTTATATTCAAGACGAAGTCTATCTCAGCAGTCAAAATCTGACTATCACGGCCGGCTTGCGTTATGAATACATGGAAAGTGACGACAATCCAAACTTTAACCAGGCCTTTACCGATGCCAACGGTGGTTTGCGTAACGATGCCAACGTAGATGGCGTTGATATTCTCATGCCACGTCTGGGCTTCACCTGGGAATATAGCCCTGACCTGACTGTTCGCGGTGGTATGGGTCTTTACTCTGGCGGCAATCCTAACGTTTGGATTTCTAACGCTTGGAGTAACGACGGTTCTACCAATGTTCAGTTGCGTAACTCTTATGGCTCTGATTCTGTGCTGACTGACATTCCTTTGTCAGGAACAGGTCGTCCAGGCTACGATGTTCCTCAAGACATGGTTGATGAAGTGTTGGCAACAACATCAGATAATGCATCTTCTTCACGAGTTGTGTTGCTTGATCCAAGTTATGATCAGCCTTCAGAGTGGAAATTTGCTTTAGGCGCGACATATGACCTGCCATGGGGTGACATTCGAGCAGAAGTGGATTTCTTGCACACAGAAACTAAAGACTCTGCAATTTATCTCGATTTGTCTCAGGGTATTGTGGGCTCTACCATCGATGGCCAGCCTATTTACGATTATGTAAATGGCCGTGACAACTACATGTTGACCAATTCGAGTCAAGATGCTTCTTCAGATTCACTGTCTATCGTGTTGATGAAAAGCTTCGACTGGGGTCTGGACCTTCAGGTCGGTTATGCATACATCGACGCTGAAGATGTTGCTCCTATGACCAGCTCAACTGCGGGTTCAAACTGGGATGCAACGGCAACGTCTAACCCGAACGACCTGACAACGGCAACGTCTAACTATGTGGCGCCACATCGCTTCACTGCTAGAGCCAGTTACGCGACCGAGCTGTTCGCAGATCTTACAACTCGTGTAACCTTGATGGCCTACTCAACTGAAGGGCAGCCTCAGAGTTATGTGATGGGCAGTGGGGATCTAGAAGGTGATGGATTCTTTGGTCGTCACTTGTTGTATGTTCCAACAGGCGCTGATGATCCAAACGTAGTTTTCGAAGATGGTTTCGATACTGCTGGGTTCTTGTCATGGGCAAACTCTAAAGACCTGGGTTCAGGTTATGTTCAGCGCAACGAAACTCATGCGCCGTGGACTACCCGTATGGACTTGCGTATCGATCAAGAGTTACCTACTTTCTTTGATGGCACCAAGGGTAAAATTTACTTCAAGATGTATAACTTGGGTAACTTCCTGAATGATGAGTGGGGTCATGTCAATGACGCGCAATTCTTCTCTGTTCAGATGGTTAATTCATCTGTGAATGACAGTGGTCAATATGTATTTGAAGAGTTTAACGATTCAAGATCTATTACTGATCTGAAAGAAAATGCTTCACTTTGGACTGCTCGTATTGGTTTAGAGTTTGAATTCTAAATCAGCCTGTCAGGAGTGCGCCTTGCCGGGCCACTCCGTTTTACAAATAAAAAAGCCGCGACATTGTCGCGGCTTTTTTATACCTGTTTTTGTGTCAGCCTAAGTCGCTGGCAGAAAAAGAGTAGGGTAAAAGCTCTTCCATTGTGACGGTTTTAATACCGCCATCGGCATGATAAACATATACCTTAAAGTCGGCGCTCACAAATTCGCTCATAAACTGCCGGCACAAACCACACGGCATGACAAAATCTTTAGCGTCAGCAGCGATCAGGTGAATCTCGGTGAATTTGTTATCGCTTTGACCCTGGGATATGGCGCTTACAAACGCTGATCGCTCGGCACATATAGTGCCGCCGTATGAGGCATTTTCCACATTGACACCTTTAAACTCCTCGCCGTTTTCACATACAAGAATGGCTGCGACTTGAAAGTTGGAGTAGGGGCAGTAGGCGCTCTTTTGTAAATCCCGAAGTTGTTGAAGACGATTTTGCATGATCATGTAATCCGTTAATAAAAAATGTGTGTTTGAATCATAGTGCTCGCATAGCGCGCGTAATTTGTTTTTTGAAATAATGTGTCGCTGTTCTGATTCTAGTTGAAATTTGATGTGGTAATTCCAAAATACCTCTGAATTTTACGTGTTGTATCTACTTACGTCTAATCAAACTTTTTGTCCTTAGAATCTTGTTTTTAGATTAATACTACATCTCTGGTCTCGAAGGTATCGCTGGTCGGCAATTTTTAAAATTCCAAGGTATTAAAATTGCTTAAAACTGCTACAGTTACTTGATTGACAGGGCTTATGTGGGCTACTATATCGCCTAAACTTAAACGATTAAGTGCCTTGGTTTTTCAACCATTTTTCACCACCTAGAATAAGGATAAAAACGAGTGATTAGTCTGCTTGGAATTGTTGTATTACTGGGGATTGCGTTGTCGCTTTCTGATAACAGAAGAGCGATTAACCTGAGAACGGTAGGAGGAGCCTTTGCGATACAGGCTGGACTCGCCGCCCTGATTTTATATGTGCCTGTCGGTAAAGAAATTCTGGCCTCCGTAGCCGGTGGCGTTCAAAACGTAATTAATTATGCCAATGATGGTGTGAGCTTCATGTTTGGCGATTTGGCCAGGCACAAGCTCGGGTTTATTTTTGCCATTAATGTTCTTCCCATTATTGTCTTTCTGTCAGCTTTAATGTCTGTGCTCTATTATTTGGGTGTCATGCAAAAGGTTGTGAACTTTTTGGGTGGTCTGGTCAAACGTGCCCTGGGCACCAGTCAAACCGAGTCACTTTCCGCAACGGCTAATATCTTTGTAGGTCAAACCGAAGCGCCACTGGTGATTCGTCCTTATATCAACAAAATGACTCAGTCTGAGCTCTTTGCGGTAATGACCGGCGGACTCGCCTCGATCGCCGGGGCCGTGCTCGCCGGTTACGCCAGCATGGGGGTTGAACTAAAGTATTTGATCGCTGCAAGTTTTATGGCCGCACCCGGTGGCCTGTTAATGGCAAAGATCATAAAACCTGAAACCGAAGTGCCCGATGACTCAGCTGAAGATGTTGCGTTTGATGACGATGAAGAACCCGTTAATGTAATCGATGCAGCTGCGGGTGGCGCCTTAACGGGCCTGAAGCTCGCCATGAATATCGGTGCGATGTTGGTGGCCTTTATTGCCCTGATTGCCTTGATTAATGGACTTATTGGTGGCACAGCAGGCATCTTTGGTTATGAGGGCTTAACGCTCGAACAAATTCTGGGTTGGTTGCTGGCCCCCTTAGCCTGGGTGCTCGGTACACCCTGGCACGATGCGGTTTCAATTGGCAGCCTGATTGGCCAGAAGTTGGTATTGAATGAGTTTGTTGCCTATGTCGAATTTGTACGCCTGAAAGATACACTCTCTGATCAGGCACAGATCATTGCGATCTTCTCTTTGTGTGGCTTTGCAAACTTGTCCTCTATCGCCATTTTATTGGGCGGACTCGGTGGCATGGCGCCTAAGCGTAGACACGACATTGCACGAATGGGTATGAAGGCAGTAGCCGCAGGTTCTTTGTCGAACCTGATGAGTGCGGTTCTGGCAGGATTTTTTGTTTCACTGGTGTAGTGAAACAAGTATGACTTTTGAATTCTCGAAGTAGGAGAAATTGATATGAAACGGGCCATTATTTTAGTTTTGGATTCCTTCGGAGTTGGCGCCAGTAATGACGCCGATAAGTTTGGCGATGTAGGTGCTGATACATTGGGGCATATAGCTGCGCGATGTGCCGCGGGCGAGGCCAATGTTAATCGTGAGGGAGAATTAAAAATCCCTAACCTGACAAGCCTTGGGCTAATGCATGCCGCACAGGAAAGTACCGGCAACTTTCCTGCCGGTGTCGATCTGGACATTCCTGTCAAAGGCGCCTACGGGCACGCAGAGGAATTAAGCAGCGGCAAGGATACTTCCAGCGGTCACTGGGAAATGGCAGGGGTTCCCGTCTTGTTCGATTTTGGTTATTTTCTTGAAAAGGAAAATAGCTTTCCGGAAGAGTTTCTGAATAAATTCATCGAAAAAGCGCAACTCCCTGGCGTTCTTGGTAACTGTAGCGCCTCTGGCACTGAGATTATCGCGCGGTTGGGTGAAGAGCATAAACAAACAGGTAAACCCATTGTTTACACCTCTGCAGACAGTGTTTTCCAGGTTGCCTGTCACGAAGAAAGTTTCGGTCTCGAACGGCTGATGGAAATTTGCCAAATAGCCTATGAACTCCTGGCCGAATACAATATCTGCCGGGTGATTGCCCGTCCATTCCTGGGTCAGGATCCGTCAGATTTTAAGCGAACCGGCAATCGAAGAGATTTCTCATTGCCACCCCCCGCACCAACCCTCCTGGATCACCTCCATAATGAGGGTGGCGAAGTCATTGCGGTAGGAAAGATATCAGACATCTTTGCCGCTCAGGGTATAAGTCGGAAGGTAAAAGCCAATGGTCTAGAAGACTTGTTTGATGCCAGCGTTAAAGCACTTGGAGAGGCTGGGGACCGAAGTTTAGTTTTTACCAATTTTGTTGATTTTGACTCCGAGTATGGACACCGAAGAGATTTTGCCGGTTATGCCGGCGCGCTTGAATATTTTGATGCGCGACTGCCTGAATTTCTGGCGGCAATGAAAGAAGACGATGTGTTAGTGATTACAGCCGATCACGGTTGTGACCCTACCTGGCCCGGAAGTGATCACACGCGTGAACATGTGCCGGTGCTCGTTTACGGACAAAAGGTAGAGGCGGGCTCCCTGGGGCGCAGAAAATCATTTGCCGACATCGGCCAAAGCCTGGCAAGCCACCTCGGTTTGTCAGCACTTGAATATGGCGAGAGCTTTCTCGCCAGTTAATTAGATATTTTTGAGGTTATTATGACAGCTCACATTAATGCAGAAGCCAATGACTTTGCCAGCGTAGTTCTTATGCCTGGTGATCCACTGCGAGCAAAATACATTGCAGAGAATTTTCTCGAGAACGTTAAACAGGTTAATGAACTGCGTGGCATGCTGGGTTATACCGGCGAATATAAAGGCAAGGCAGTTTCTGTTATGGGATCGGGAATGGGAATTCCCTCAATTTCGATTTACGCAAAAGAGCTCATTACAGAATTTGGCGTGAGCCATATTATTCGTGTGGGCAGCTGTGGCGCCGTGAGTGAAAATATCAACCTGAGAGATGTTGTTATCGGAATGGGTGCCTGCACTGATTCCAACGTCAACCGCATTCGTTTTAAAGGGTATGATTTCTCAGCCATTGCCGACTATGAATTGCTTTCCAATGCAGTCACGACCGCTGAAAATCTGAAACTGACAACAAAAGTGGGCAATATCTTCTCAGCCGACCTGTTTTATACACCAGAGCCTGAAATGTTTGACGTGATGGAACGTTATAATGTGCTTGGCGTGGAGATGGAAGCGGCGGGGCTCTACGGTGTGGCTGCTGAATATGGGGCGAAAGCGCTAACTATTTGTACAGTCACTGACCATATTCGACGCGGTGAAGCAATGCCGGGCGATCAGCGTCAGACGTCCTTAAATGATATGATTACACTGGCGCTGGAAAGTGTTTTACTGCTCGACGACTAAAAGAATCTCACTGGAAATAAGGATCTTCTCATGAGTGTACATGAAATAAACCATCCGCTGGTTAAACACAAAATTGGGCTGATGCGGGCCGCGGGTATTAGCACCCGGGATTTCCGGCAGTTGGCTGCGGAAACCGGATGCCTGTTAACCTATGAGGCTACCAGAGATTTGGCCCTTGAGCAGTATATGCTGGAAGGGTGGTGTGGTCCGGTTCAAGTTGAGCGGATTAAAGGGAAAAAGATCACAATAGTACCTATTCTCCGCGCGGGATTGGGAATGTTGGACGGTGTAATGGAGCTGATTCCAAGTGCCAAAATCTCTGTTGTTGGGCTTTATCGGGATGAGGAAACTCTGGAGCCGGTCGCGTATTTCGAAAAACTGGCCAAAGAAATTGATCAACGTTTGGCTCTAGTTGTTGATCCAATGTTGGCCACCGGTGGGTCCATGATCGCCGCGATTGATATGATCAAAAAGCAGGGATGTAAACAAATTCGTGCATTGGTTCTGGTCGCGGCTCCTGAAGGCATTGAAAAAGTCAGGGTCGCCCATCCTGACGTTGATATCTTTACCGCGTCTATTGACGAGCGTCTCAATGAACAAGGCTATATCCTGCCAGGTTTAGGTGACGCCGGCGATAAGATCTTTGGCACTAAATAAAGCGCAATCAGGCGGGGTTGATTCCAGCCCCGCTACAACTTCGAATCATCAAATCCCAAAGTTACAGGTACCACTATGCAATATAAATCGGCTTCAGTGCAAAAAGTAATACGCGGTCTTATTTTGTTAACTCTGTTGCCTGCATTATTTGCTACCCAGGCCCTTGCTGCGAATAAAACCAAAGTAGACTCCATCGTCTATGGCGATTATTTGTTAACAATGGTTGGGGACGAGCCCGTTATTGAAAATGGGGCTGTAGCTGTAGTGGGGTTTGATATCGTTGCAGTTGGCACCCGTCAGGAGATCGACAAGCTCTATACCGCAAAACAAAAGATAAAAGGCAAAAACAGAATCTTGATGCCGGGGCTTGTCAATGGACATACTCACACGGCAATGACTCTTTTCCGAGGCATGGCAGACGATCTGAAGTTGATGGATTGGCTGACACAGTATGTTTTTCCAATGGAAGGTCAGTT
>CAJWCA010000040.1 GCA_913020395.1 uncultured Cellvibrionales bacterium
AAAGACCAGCAACAATGACAAAAAACAAAGGAGCCAGCCAGGCAAACAACCAGGTGATGGCTCGAATAACATTGGGGTGGTTAAAGAAAGTTAAGGCTGCGGCCAAAGCGCCGATGAGGATTATCAGCCTCTGAATATAACGCTTCTCTTCAATCGGCGTTAATCCGCCTTTAATATTCGCGCCAACAATATCTTTTACAAAAATAGTGGCAGGGGCTAGTGCAGACATCGCAAAGGTAGATAATAACGCTCCCAAAAAGCCCGCTTGCAACAACACCACTAACCAAGTGGGCAACAAGGTCACAACCAATGTTGCACCTGCAAGCTTAGGACCAAGCTCTGCAAACTCAGGAATGGTTGCCGCCGCCAGGCCGCATAACACGGGGAACACACCAAACAACCCATTAACGGGCGCGGCAATCCACAGTGAACGCCGAATGACTTTTTCATCTTTTGCAGACATCGCCGCGGCCATGCCCTGCTGGTTCACCGATTGTGAAAATACCACCGAAAACACCGCCGCCAAAGAAAACCCCACCATTAAATCCGGTGTGCCAAAGATGCTTAATTTAAAGGCCTGGTCATTGGCAATGTAATGTTGCCGCACCCCCTCCCAACCCTCGGGCAATACAAAGGCCAGGTAAATTCCGGCAATAATAATCGAGCCGTACATTACCACGGCATTCACCAAGTTCACCCACATGGTTTGTTTAATGCCACCCATCGTGACATAGGCCGTGCCAAAAAAAGCACCGACGACTGCGGCCCAGCCGAGAGACCACCCGCTTATTGCGGAAATACCGATACCCAGAGTTTGTGTTTCCAAGGTCACTAAACCAAAAACCACCATGGCGCCAATACACGCGGTAATGGTGCGCATTTGTTTGCCATACATAAGCCCAATCAATTCAGGAATGGTTGAACAACCCAGGCGGCGAACCCACTGCCCTGTTCCCAGGCACACGACACACATCAAAATGGTGTGTGCAAACGAAAACCACAGCGCAACAGCGCCCAGAACAAAAGACATCTCCATTAAGCCATAGACATGAGCGGAACCGAGATAGGTAATGGCCAGAGTCACGGAGAACATAGCCAGGTTGGCATTCCTGCCGCCGGTGGCCATATCCGTCACAGCGCCAGTGGCACGCTCAATTCGAGCCAGATACAAACCGATGCCGCCAATGACAAGCAGGTTATAGAGAATAACCAGGATTAAAACTGTATTCATACTTCAACGTCCTCGGCAGGCAGCAGGCTGACACTATGGCGAAGCTTTACTGCCTGGATTAATGGAAACACGAATAGAAAGTATCGAACTTATCGAACCACTAGTCAATACACTTCAACCACATTATGGAACAGTATAAAGATAATACCTACAATTCAATCTCTTCGAAAATGCGAGCGCGGCAAGCGAGTAAGGCCTCGTGCAACTGCTTCTTGGTGCGCTTAAAGCGAACCGTGGGAACGGGAATTGAAATGGCGTAAAGTTTCCCTCCAGGTTCTTGAATAGGTGTACCCACCGCACTCACACCCTCCAGGTGCTCCTCAAGGTCGTAAGCAATATGCGTTTTACGCACTTTGGCCAGCTCTGTTGCCAGCTGCTTTATATCGGTGATGGTGGCCGGTGTGTGTTTCTCAAATGACTCACTGCCCATTCGCTTGTATAGCTCAGCCTCCGTTAAGGTGGACAGCATTGCCTTACCACTCGCCAGGCAATGCAAGGGGAAGGCCTCCCCCAGCGTCGATACAATGTTCAGGCGAGCAGAGCCGACAACCTGGTCAACAAACACGGTACGTCTTTTTTGCATAACAGACACATCGACCGTCTCCCCCGTCTCCCGAGACAGTTCAGCGATATAAGGTCTGATGAATTCCACAAAGTTAAAACTGGAATTGCTTGCCATGCGCAGTATTGCCGGACCCAGTTTTACCCCTGATGTAGGGGAGGCGCCAATCAGCAAATGTTCCTGGGTCAGCGCATCGACAATTCGTTGCACGGTAGACCGGGAAAGATCAACTCGTTGGGCGATCTTACCCAAGCTTAAACCCTCGGGCTCATTTTCCAATACTCGCAAAATTGAGGCGGCCCGGGCGATAACCTGAATGCCTTTTTTAGGTGATGTTGTTGTCTCGTCGGTCAATGCAGGCTCCTTCCACAGCAACGCTGTCTGTATCAAAATTAGCAGGTAGTGTACTACATAGTGATACTGTCGTGCTATGAATCCCGGCTAATGTTTTATAGCCTCTGGATAAATTTGCTCTGGAGCCCAGGCTGGCTGTAACAAAAGTCATATAAGAACGCCATTTCAAAATCTCGAAATGGAATCAAAAAAAAGGGTTTCATCGAAAAAACGACATGCCAATACCTTCCTGCGACGCAGAAATCTCCTGGAAGTGCTTTGTCAGAGTAAACAGTCGAGAGACATAGAAATATTTTTCTTATTTATCAAACGTTTAGCGGGCCTTCCCCTCCTTCGACACCTTATTTTTACGGCCCAGGTATTAAATTGACAGTTATCAATTTATTGGATATTTTTATTAAACGGTCATTCAATAAAAAAACGAGCGCTTAAATGCCAAAAGTTGGAATGCCAGAAATTAGACGTCCGCAGCTAATCAACTCAACGATTGCGATCATTGATGAGGTTGGCCTTCAGGCTGCGACCGTCGCAATGATCAGCAAGCGTGCGGGTGTGTCTACTGGCATCATCAGTCATTATTTTGGTGGGAAATATGGCCTGCTCGACGCCACTATGCGGGTCATTCTGAAACAGCTATCAGACGGCATTCGTGAAAGGCTCGATAACACCGATCACGAGGATATTCACGGGCGAATTAAAGCCATTGTGGGCGGCAACTTTGACAGTCAGCAAATTGATCAAAAAGTCGTGAAAACCTGGCTGGCCTTCTGGGCACATTCAATGCACGACCCCCTGCTCAGACGATTACAACGTGTGAATGAAAAACGCCTGCTGTCACATCTCAAATATGAATTAAAACGCATTTTACCGCTGGGCAAAGCCGAGCGTGTGGCAGCAGGCATCGCAGCACTCATTGATGGCGTTTGGCTCAGGGGGGCACTTAGCCCGGATGGAATCGATAGCGAACAGGCCAACAACATAATCAATGATTATCTGGATGCCTATTTACCCGCTCAAACAAAGCGGGGAAAGGCAGGAAAGTCGTAGATAAAAAAGCAAGACCATAGAGAGAGAAAGAAGTAGAAGAAAAGAGGTAGAAGTAGAGATTTATCGTTTTGTAGACGCAGGTGTTTTGTAAGAAAAGAAACGGGATTTAAAATTTAATTAACGTTTTTGAACAAGTTACCTGCAGCCAAGAGTAAGCCCTTCTTTCACTCACGTGAATTTACAGGGCCTACCAAACAAAAAGACTGGAGAGAGTCAAATGAATAATCAGATACAGTACCGCCCCAAAAAATACATGCTAAAACCCCTGGTTGCAGCAATGATTATCACCGCGTCAGGCGCTGCAAACTCAGCGGTGTTTGAACTGGAAGAAATCGTGGTAACCGCACAGAAACGTGAGCAGAGCATGCAAGACGTTGGTGTATCGGTATCCGCATTTACCGGCGATCAAATGAAGGCGCTGGGCTGGAAAAACAGCCTGGACGTGGCCGGTCAAACACCGGGACTGGTCGCAACCAGTAACACAGGCGACAGCGGCAACATTGCCCTGTTTTCAATTCGAGGGGTTAACCAGGGAGACTTTGCAGAAGGTCAGGAAGCCCCCGTTGCAATTTACATGGACGAAGCCTACTTATCTTCACCCGGTTCTTCAGGCACTCCCGCCTTTGATATTGCGCGCATTGAAGTGCTGCGTGGCCCGCAAGGCACCCTATACGGACGCAATGCAACCGGCGGCCTGGTTCACTATATCAGTGAAAAACCGACCGAGGAATTTGAAGGTTCTATCGACCTGACGATCGCAGACTACGGACAAATTGGCGCGACCGGTGTTATCAGCGGCCCTTTAAGCGACACTACTCAAGGTCGGCTGGCGATCTACCACAACGAGAACGACGGCTATGTGAAAAACACTGTCGGCCCCGACTACCGAAATGATGACACCCAGTCTGTTCGAGGCATGTTGAATTTTGAAATCAGCAGCGACTCTTCTCTATTACTGATTGGCCGACATACACAGATTGATACCCGTGGCGGTGTTTATCACAACCGTGCAACCAAATCGACCGCCACCGGGCCGGTATTCTGTCAATCCGGCGACACCGATTGCGGTTCTGGTTTAAATCTGGTGAATGGCGTTCCCGTTCCCGGCGCACAAAACTTTTTTGGTGGTGGCAGCCTGTTTGACCCAGCCAATGGGCAACTCGACGACGGCATCGGCGATGAACACGAAGGTGCGTTTGATTTCGATAGCGGCGTGGACCGTGATTCCAGCGCAATCACCGCTATTTTCAATACCACCATTGGAGACGACATCAACCTCACCAGTGTCACAAACTGGACCTCCAGTGACAAAGAGTACCGTGAAGACGATGACAGCTCTCAATATAACCTGGTGACCTATGTGTCCACCGCAGAGGTTGAGCAGGTGTCACAGGAAATTCGTATCGACGGTCAAAACGGCGACTTGAACTGGGTGACCGGTGTGTATTTCTTGAATATTGAAAACGACTTCACCGGTGCATTCCAATTTCCATCAGATGCTTACGACCCCACATTTTTCGCGGGCTCTGAAACAGATACTATTTCTGCCTTCGGTCAAATTGACTACCGCGTAAATGACAATGTTTTGCTCACCGCGGGTCTGCGCTGGACACAAGACGACAAAGATCTCTCCTATCGCCTGGCCGGCGCTGGTGCTGTTTTTGACGACGGTTCTGGCTGGCTCTACACCGGTGATACTTATCAATTCGATCGCAGTGATGATGAGATATCTGGAAAATTACAAATTGATTGGGACGTCAATGAAGACCAACTGCTCTATGCCAGCTACAACCGCGGCACCAAGGGTGGTGGATTTAATACACCTTCAGACGGATTTGCAGATGGCACGGCTGAGGCCATTGGATTCGACCCCGAGATATTAACCTCTTATGAACTAGGTTCTAAAACCACCTTCGCCGACGGCAGAGCCCGGTTAAACGCTAGTATCTTTTATTACGACTACGACAACTATCAGGGATTCTTTTTCTCCGGCACCACCAGTCAGCTGATTAACTCTGAAGCAGAATTTTTTGGCGGTGAACTGGAGTTGGTGTTCTCAACCGAAAGTGGATGGGACTTTATCGCCGGTGTGAGTATTTTGGATACAGAAGTTAACGGCTCATCCAATGACGGACTGAACACCATTGTCGATCAGGAAGCACTACTGGCTCCCGATGTCACGGCCAACATGATGATTCGAAAAGAATGGTCTGTTAGCACCGGTAGAGTTGCCGCCCAGCTATCTGCCAACTACGTCGGTGAAGAGTACTTCAACCTGGTCAACTCCGAGGCCACTCAGGCAGGTGATTACTCTTTGGCAGATTTCCGCTTGAGTTACTTCCAAGAGGATGACAAGTGGGAGGCCAGCCTTTCGGTGAAAAACATGTTTGACGAGCGCCCGGTCACCTATGGTTACGACATCAGTGGCTTCGGTAACTACTCTATTTATGTTGTAGGTCCCCCTCGCTGGGTAGGCGTGAACTTCAAGTACAACTTCCAGTAACAGTTTCGTGGCTTGCGCCCTTCCTTGGCGGAGTGAAGGGCGCCTTTTTATCTACTCCCAGAGAATATCCATCATTTAGCGTTACGGACCGTCGCTAGAGCTCTTTAGCGATTTTCGACCCTCCCCCCCTTTTTCTATGTGCCCATAATCTCCTCTCTCTTGAGATTAAACAGCAATTTCCACTCACACACTGCACAAAGAAATCTTACCTGATGCAACTGTCACGACGAGTAGCCTAGCCCCTCGCCGCCCAAAAGCAGTTGACAAGCGCTAAACTTAGCATCATCATCAGAACTGAACATGATTCAGTTATATTTCCAAGGTCACCTATGAACATGCTCTCAATATAACAAATAGTCACTAAAAGTGGCTTCGCCAAAACCTCGAGAGGAGATACACATGAAGTTTCGACTACGATTGACCCCTGTAGCGGTCTCGTTGGCTACCTGCTTGCCCGGAGCAACCCTAGCCAAAGGTGCTGACACCTTCGCCCTGGAAGAGGTGATAGTGACCGCGCAAAAACGCGCTGAGAGCCTGCAAGAAGTGCCCTCCGCCATCTCCGCCTTCGGAGCAGAAGATATAGAGAATGCAGGCTGGGGCGATATCGACAAACTACAACACGCGATGCCCAGCGTCGCGGTTGGCGGCGAAAGCGCAGCGCGTCCCTATGTCTTCATCCGCGGTATAGGTACTCGCAAATTCGACATCGGCACTGACGGCTCTATTGGTGTGTTCGTGGATGAAGTCTATAACGCACGTTTCAGCAATACGCTCACCGGCATCATGGACCTGGAACGTGTTGAGGTTTTGAAAGGCCCTCAGGGTACACTCTATGGGCGCAATACCATTGGCGGTGCCATCAATATGATTACCCGTCAACCGGGTAATGAATTTGAAGGTAAACTTAAAGCCGGTATTGGCAATGACGGATATTACCAGGCCAGCGGCTCAGTCTCCGGCGCCCTGGTTGAAAACGCTCTGATGGGGCGCCTGAGCATCGCCACCACCGATGCCGACGGTATTTATAAAGACACCGTCAGCGGCAAAGACAATAACAACCGCTCTAATGCGGCGCGACTCTCCCTGTTGGCCACTCCAAACGAGCAGTTGGAATTGAGCTTAACAGCCGAGTTCAGCGGGATCGATTCAGATGCCCAACTATCTGAACCGGTTGAAGGCTTAGTCACCGCCGCATCTCCCCTTATTCCCGCGGCCACCATTGCGGCGCTTGAAGTCGATAATCTAGCCGACCGTTACAGCAACGCCTCTAGTGACCCTGGTTTTCTTGAGCGAGATAGTCAGCAGGTCGCCTTCAAAGCAAAGTGGATTGGCGAAAATCTTGAGATCACCTCTATCACCAGTCACAGCGATGAAGACTATCAGGAAAGACGCGATATCGGAGGGTCAGCACTAGACAATTGGCTCCACGACATTGATCAAACATCCACTCAATTTAGTCAGGAGTTTCGCTTGAGCTCTGTAGACGGAGGGGCACTCACTTTTGATGACAAACTACAGTGGGTTACAGGTGTTTACTATTTTACTGATGACGCCAGTCGAACAGACACGCAGTCATTTGGGCGAGATAGTAGCCTGGGCACTACCATAGCGTGGCTGGCCACGGCCGGAGCGCTGGATTACACACACTTGGCACACAGTAGCAACGGTGGTTTTGTAGATCTGGAAACCGAGAGTTACGCCGCTTATGGTCAGGCAACCTACGCACTGACACCGGAAATCGGCCTGACATTGGGTTTGCGCCATACGGAAGATGAAAAAAAATTCTCCTACGAGGGCACTACCAATACCCCCGGATGGGTACCCGTGCAGGCCAACTTTTTGGTTGAAGACACCCTGAACTACTCCTCCACTGACCCACGAATCACCGTAGACTATCAATTAACCGAAGACGCCATGATTTATGCAACTTACTCCTCCGGTTTCAAGAGTGGAGGTGTGCAATTTCAGGTACCCACGCCAGAGGAAGCACGGAAAAGTTTCGACGAAGAAACTCTGCAGATGGCAGAGCTCGGTTTAAAATCACAACTCTGGAATGATCGTTTGCAATTTAATGCCGCACTCTACCGCTACAACTACGAAGATCAGCAGGTTCAATCCATCATTAATACCGGCTCGGGTCCCTCAGCACTAACGCAGAATGCAGGCAAGAGCACGATGGACGGACTGGAAGTCGACGTAGTGGCAATGCTGGCCGAAGAACTGACCGTTAATGTTAGTTACTCATATCAGGACGCTACCTTTGATGAGTTCACCTCCATTGATGGCGACCGCGCCGGTAACGTCATGGCATTTTCACCCGAACATGCTGTCACCATCGGCTTCAACTATGTGCTCGACCTTGGTGATTCCGGCGAGCTGTCTTTTTTGGGCAACTACGCATGGAAGGACGATTATTACTTTGACTTCGACAACAATGAAGCAGCGTTTCAGAGTGCATACGGTGTTGCCAATCTTGCCGTTTGGTGGGACCTGGCAGACGGGAAAACGCGCATTCGTGCGTTCTGCGACAATTGCGGCGATAAAGAATACCTCAACAATGTGACAATTTTCCCCAGCCTTTTAGGTGGAGGAGCTCAGAGTTGGGCCACGCCCCGTCGCTACGGCCTTGAGATGACCTACAATTTTTAAAAAGCCGGTAATTTCAGCCGGGTGACCTTCATATTGAGCAAATCATCTTTCGATTTGCTCAATCTCAAAAGTCGCAATAACGATGCCGTATTTGCGACTCCATCTCTTCAATCAGCATTAGGACAGCACTATGATAATGGCGACATTCATCACCGCGTTGGCATTTTTTTTCGTTTGGTTCCTATGGGAAAAACAGCACCGTAAAACCCACACGATGGCAGGCGGTATACATAAAAACATTACCCTTCCTCACGAGCAGGAATTTGAGCTCTATCACAATGCCCTCTCACAGTGTTCAAAAAAGGTAAGAATTTGTCTTGATGAACTGAAAATCCCTTATAAGGGCCATCATATCCACTTGATAGAAACCGGTTACTACGAGACCTTAAGCCGTCACTTTCTGAAAGTGAATCCCGCTGCGATTCTGCCGGTACTGGTCCACAACGGCCATCCAGTCTATGAATCTCACGATATTCTCGCCTACGCGGCGGCTCATTCCTCGACACCCCAGCTACTTGTGCCCGAAAGTAGTGAGAAACAAAAGGAAATGCAGTATTGGGTGGACAAAGCCTCCTTCATTGGCGACGATGCTGAAGCAGGCATCAAAGTCAGTGCAGGTTATTGCTCGGGTTTTTTGAGTGTGCCAATGTTCGCTGCAGGCATGACATTTATTCCTCTTCGTTACCCCCTAATCGGCCTGCTTTTTCATCGCCTTAAATTCAGAGCAGTGCTGTTTTCTCTTTTCAAAATTACAGGATTGAAGGGATTAACAAAGGTGACACCCATTATGAGAAAGATGGCCGCAGCTCGTGACTATATGCACAAGCACCTGTCTGAACTAGAGCATCAGCTTAATCAAGAGGGCCCCTGGATCATGGGAGACCAGTTCACACTGGCTGACGTCAGCTGGATGGGTGTGCTTGAACGACTCCGGGAAGCGGACTGGGAAGTTTATTACCTGAGCGAGCAACAATACCCAAAGTTAGAGCAATACTGGAAACAGTTAAAAGGACGAAAGAGCTATCAAACGGCCATCCTGGATAACGGGCACCACTCAATCGATAAGTCTCTACAGCTCATTAAAGACACCAAAGAAAGGAACCCCAAGATGGTCGAAATATTTGAAAACAGCTTCATTGGGCAGAATCTTTAAGCACAGCGTCCATGGAAAAAGAAGATGTTATAAACAGGGGTCAATGAAGCAACCCCTGCCTGTTAAGCCTTGGCACTGTTGAGCAAACTCCTAATCATTTTATGTAATAAAAACTGTGGCAAAAAACGTTTGAAAATTGTAATGGCCTTTGCCTTATCCATAGGTACACGCAAAGGTTTTTTCTCCCTGGTAATCACACTGTAAATTTTATTTGCAACCATTTCCGGGGTCAGCTTACTGCTGGCGGTATCTCTAGCCATCATAGAAACCATATCATTGGTAAAAGAGCTGGGTGCAACATTTTTGACCGCGCGCAAATGGTTACCTGTTGCCGGTCGATCCATATACATAGCCACCGGCTGCATGATCACAACGTCAATATTATGAGGCTTCATTTCCAGGTAAAGCGCTTCGCTCATAGCCTCAAGGGCAAATTTGGCAGAGGTATAGGCCGACATATAAGGGACCGCCAACAGCCCCCCCAGAGAGCTCATATTGACAATGGTGCCCCCACCTTGTCTGCGCATGACAGGAATCACCTGTTTACAAATACGCAGCACTCCAAAGATATTCGTGCTGTACAGTTGCTCTACCTCTTCCACAGTCTGCTCTTCGACAGAGCCGATGATCATTTCGTTCACACAGTTAATCAACACATCGATACGCCCCTCCCGCTCGACCAACTCATTGATACAACGCTCTACAGAGCCAGAGTCGGTGGCCTCTAAGGTCAACAAAGGAAAGGGCAAGTCCCCTTGTTTGTTTTTCGCATTGCGGGTGGTTCCGTAGACCTTTATGCCTTTGTCTACCAGGGTCGTGCCTAAGACTTTGCCCAGGCCCCCTGTTGCGCCCGTAATCAATACAACCATGACTATCTCCTCATTTTTAGACAATAAATTAGTTCAACTTCTAGCGGTTTGAATGGCGAGGGATCAAAAAACAGAAATAAGCTCTATTAAACTGAATCTCATTCATATATGATTACGATAACAACAACAGATGAGAGAGTCAATCGGAGCGGCCTATGTTAGCAATGGTTATCAAGCGTTACGGCGCTGCAAAAGATGTGTTACACGCTGAACATATCGCCAAACCAAGCGCCAAAGTAGATGAAGTTCTGGTTCGCCTGAAGGCCACTAGTGTTAACCCGATCGAATATAAGATGCGAGCAGGTTACGGTCGCAAAGTGTTCACAAAAAAGCGCGGATTCGAATTTCCCGTTATTCTTGGCAATGACGTTTGCGGAGTGGTCGAGGCCGTAGGGAAGAAGGTTCTGGATTTTCAAGTCGGCGACGAAATCTTTGCGGCGCCAGAGGTCAATGGCCAAGGCAGCTACAGTGAATACCGGGTTATCAAATCCATTTATTGCGTAAAGAAGCCCGACACACTCTCCTTTGTTGACGCGGCAAGCATCCCTTATGTAGCCATGACAGCCTGGGCTTGTTTGGTCACCCGAGCCAAGCTGCGCCCCGGCCACTGCGCGGGAAAAAAAGTATTGGTACATGGAGGCTCCGGGGGTATTGGTTCATTTGCAATACAACTGCTAAAAGCCTGGGGAGCCCATGTTACAACTACCTGTAGCACCAAAAAAATTGAAAGGGCGCGCGCTCTAGGAGCCGATTGCGTGATCGACTACCAACAAGAAGACATCAGTCACATGACGTCTGACTTCGATGTAGTTCTGGACACCGTTGGTGGAGCAAATGAGCAGAAGTCACTTCACTTATTGAAAAAACACAGCAATGCCCACTACGTCTCTTTGGTGATTCCCGTACTTTCCGCGATAGATAACTCAGGCCTGTTAAAAGGTGCTATCGGATCAGCTATCACCTTAATGCGAAAAAAACGGGCTTGCAAAAAAAACGGCATTCACTACCACTGGGGAATGTTCAAGTCTAACAAGGACGCGCTGAAAGCGGTTAAAGACCTTCTGGACAAACATGAAATCAAGCCGGTAGTGGACAAGACCTTTCCTTTGGACCAACTGGCCGAGGCACACAACTATGCCGAATCAGGAAACGTTTTTGGCAAAGTTGCCATTGAAATTCACTAATCAAAAATAAACTCTCTCAAACCACTTCCGGTCTTGGCGACCCACTTATTTGGAGACTACACCTATGAATCACTACCAGACCTCCGTTGTTATTATTGGCGCAGGACCCGCCGGTCTAACATTGGCCCACCTGCTCAATAGCTACCAAATCGATTGTATCGTCTTGGAGAAACTGTCAAATACAATGGAAGAACCTCGCGCGATTGGCATAGACAGCGAAACACTGCGTACACTTCAGGCCATTGATATGATAGACACGGTGGGGCAGGACATCTGTTTTGATGTTCGCATCACCGATTACGTCAATGCAGAGGGAAAACTGCTCTTTCAATTTGATACCAAAGGAGAGCAGCCCTATGGTTTTCCGGTGTTTAACACCTTTGATCAACCGGGCTTTGATCGCACCTTGGCGACAAGCTTAACCGCCTCTCAACATGTCAAGGTGCTGTTTAAGCACGAGCTTATCCGCTTTGAACAGAACGGCCAGGGCGTCACCATTTTCGCCAACGACGCAGATGGAGAACCCTTACAGATATCAGCCCAATATCTGGTCGGGTGTGACGGAGGTCGCTCCACGGTTCGCAACCAGCTGGGCATTGAAATGACCGGCAACAATAATGAATTTCCCTGGTTGGTGATCGACACCATTGACAATGGATTTGCAAACGGTGTGCCCTCGCGTTTTTTCTGCGATCCAGCTCGTCCGGGCATGACCATCAAGAAAAATGGAGCGCAACGTCGCTGGGAGTGGATGTTGATGCCGGGTGAAACACCTTCAGACATACTCAATGAAGAAGTCATCCACCGTTTGATTGCGCCTTATACCGACCCCTCTCAAGTTGATATCTATCGCAAACGCGTTTACAACTTTAGCGCGATTATCGCAGAACGCTGGCAAGAGGGGCGTGTATTTCTTGCGGGTGACGCCGCCCATATGACCCCCCCGTTTGCCGGCCAAGGACTAAACAGTGGCATGCGTGATGTCCGCAACCTTTCCTGGAAACTGGCCATGACCGTTTCCGGTTACACCGCACCTACCATTTTGGACAGTTATACTGAGGAGCGCTGGGACCACGCCCGAGAATTAATTCAGTTCGCTCTCGATCTGGGCGAGCAAATCCAACCCATTGATCCACAAAAAGCCGCCGAACGCGATGCTTTTTTCTTCGAGCTGCAAAAGGATGAAAATGCTATCGAGGACTTTATGACAGGTCTGGCAAAATCTATGTTAGCCCGATCCTTGGAGAAAGGCATAGTGATGTCTCCCGGAGAAAACGCAATTAATGGTCAACTCTTGCTTCAACCTGCCCTCTTAGATAAAGCCGGCGATGAGGTTTTGCTCGATGACCTACTCGGTAAAGGTTTCAGTATTATTGGCTACAACTGTGACCCCGCCGAACAATTGGATGCAAATGTACTCACACATTGGACGTCGCTCGGCACAACTACCATCGCCATTGGCGACAGTGCCCACCACGACAGCTGGCCACGAGATCACAACGACACCCTCGCTCCGTTATTTCAGCAAGGTGAACAAACCATGGCTTTGATCCGTCCGGATAAATTCTGCCTCGCTGCATTTAATGCTCAAACAGCATCGGAAGTACTACAACACGCTAAAGAATTATTGCATGTACTTTAAGTTGCCGGAGATTTAAAGCGATGAACGACTGTAAAACACTCGACATACCAAAATCGCAATCACTTGAGCGAGCCATGCAAGGGCGGGATCTTCCATGGCTGCTAAGCCACTGGGTCGAATGCACTCCGGATAAACCATTTTTGATCTGGTCACCTTTTGGTGCGGAGGACAGAGTCTGGAGTTATGAAAAGTTTGATCAGGATGCCAGGCGAATTCTGCAAGGCCTCATTGATCAAGGCGTAAAGAAAGGCGATCGTGTGCTCATTCACATGAGTAATTGCCCGGAATTCATACTGAGCTGGTATGCGTGTGCAATGCTTGGGGCGGTCGCTGTTACCACCAATGCAAACAGCGTTCAAAGGGACATCACGTATTACGTGGACCACGCCGATATCATCGGTGCGATCACCCAACCTCAGTATGCAGCATTGATTCATCAATCTGCACCGCAGCTCGGGTTTTTGATCGTCACAAAGGACAACGGCGGTGAAGCGACACCCTGCCCCACGCTCGAACGTCGAAGCTTGTCCTTCGAAACGTTTTTGAATCTTACACCATCATCTATGACGCGAGAGCCTGAACCTCTGCTCGACTTTGCAATACAGTTTACTTCCGGCACAACGTCCAGACCCAAAGCCGTGGTCTGGACTCACGCCAACGCTTTGTGGGGTGGAGAAATGAGCGCCAGACACTTTGGTTTAGACCACAGGGATGTCTGTCATGCTTTTCTACCTCTGTTTCATTGCAACAATCAATGTTATTCACTTTTGAGTACACTTTGGGTCGGCGGAAGCTACATTCTTCAGCCTCGATTTTCAAAGAGTCAATTCTGGTCTGCGGCAATAAAATACCAAGCGACATGGGCATCCATGATTCCATTTTGTGTGAAAGCACTGGTGGCTGAGGACGTGCCAAAACACAACTTCCGTTTGTGGTTGGCGGCCGTCAGCATTCCACAGCTCGAGGAGCACTTTGGTATTCCCATAGGAGGTTTGTATGGCATGACAGAAACCGTCACACAAGCGATTGTCTGCGATCCCCAACACCGCGGTCCTTTTATGTGTATAGGTCGCGTCTCGCCAGGGTACGAGATATCTATCCGCCGGGAAGATGGCAGCGACATTGACCCGCAGGAAACAGGCGATCTGTTTATTCGCGGTGTGCGCGGCATTTCCCTGTTCAAGGAATACCTGAAAAACCACGAAGCGACAAACGAATGTTTTGATGCTGAAGGCTGGTTCAATACGGGTGACCGCATTCACATGGATCAAAATGGCGACCTGTTTTTCTCAGAACGAACAAAGGATATGTTAAAAGTCGGCGCTGAAAATGTCGCAGCCTCTGAAATCGAATCCGTGATTCAAGAATCGGGATGGGTCGATGAAGTGGCCGTTGTCGGACAAAAGCATCATATGCTCGACGAAGTCCCCGTGGCATTTATTTCTTTATTAGACGGCGCACCTGAATCGATCAAAGAGCGTTTGATCGAGTGGTGCCAACAACACCTTGCCTCGTTCAAAGTCATTCACGACGTGCATGTAGTAGTGGATTTTCCTCGCTCTACTCTTGAAAAGATTGCAAAAAACAAGCTGCGTGAGCAGCTGCCAGAAATTACTCATTAATTAGGTGAGAATTATGAAGAACCAACAGATAGTGTTAAATGAACGACCGGTTGGCATCCCACAGCCAATGCATTTTTCTGCTACGAGCAATGAAATCGATCTAAGCCCGGGAGAGGGTCAAATCGCGATAAAAAATCTTTACCTATCCATTGACCCCGCCATGCGAGGCTGGGTCTCTCTAGAGGAAAATTATTTGCCACCGGTTGAAATTGGTGAAGTCATGCGTTCCATAGCGGTCGGTGAGGTCATCCAATCCAATCACCCGAACTTTGTAAAAGGCGACTGCGTCTACGGTATGTTTGGCTGGCAGGAGTATTGTGTCGTCGACGTCGCCACCCCTATGTTGCGCAAGGTCAATCCTAACATCGCACCGGTTTCCACGGCACTTGGGGCATTGGGGCCCAATGGTTTAACCGCTTACTTAGCCCTTCATGAAATTGGTCAAATCAAGAGCGGGGATACGGTATTAATCTCCACCGCCGCCGGTGGTGTTGGCAGTATCGCGGGACAAATTGCAAAACTGATGGGCTGCACCTGCATCGGTTTAACGGGCAGCGATGAGAAAGTTGCTCTATGTCTGGAAGAGTTTGGCTATGATCACGCCATAAATTACAAAACTTGTAACAATCTCGAAGACAAGATCAGGGAGCTTGCACCCCAAGGGATCAATGTGTTTTTTGACAACACCTCCGGTCACATCGCCGACTCGGTCTACCCCGCACTGGCTCTCAACGCCCGGGTAATTCAGGTCGGCACCGCTGCTATAGACAACTGGGAAACCTCTCCCTCAGGCCCGAGACGAGACCGCTACGTTCTCACCAAGCGCCTGACGATAGCAGGGTTTGTGATATTGGACTATATCGCCAAGTTCCCTGAAACGCTTGCACAACTGGCACATTTGTTTCAGGAAGGTAAATTAAATTACAAAGAGAGCATTACGGATGGTCTGGAAAACGCGCCAATGGCCCTCACAAACTTGTATGAAGGGCTTAATAAGGGGAAACAATTAATACGAATTTGTTGAGCGAGAAACAGCTTCAAAATAGAGGCTGTTTCTACAAGCCAATCGTTTCTTCTACTTAAATTTTTGGCATGGGTCGTGCGAGAAACTCCGCGGCCGCCGCCTCATCTACCCCCAACAGTTTCGCAAAATAAATACCAAACGCCTCGGCCTCCTCCAAGGTTAAAGTGTCATCTGCAAGCCCACCCATTACCCCAACCACAGAGCTAGACATAAATTTCATAAAGGCCTCTGCGTCGTCCAACTTGAACCGACCGGTTTTTACACCCACAACGGCGTCGGCAACTGCCCGCGCATGAATTTTGTCACGCAGGTAATTCTGGGGAAGCTGCTCTATGATCGGCCACCCGATGGGATGTTTAGCGCTGCGAATGGTATAGCGGTAAGACATTAGAATAATTTCCATAGGATCTGTGAGATCCTCGATCAGCTTATCCAACTCCTCGGCATAAACTAACAGGAAGTCGTCTGCCACCGCCTTTAGCAAATCATTTTTGGATTCAAAGTGATTGTAAAACGTGCCCAGGCCCACATCGGCGGCGTCGGTAATGTCCACAATACTGATATCGTCCAACGAACTTTGTGCAAACAATGACCCTGCAGCATCCAATAATTTTTGCCGGGTTCTCGCCTTGCGCCGGGCCCCTCTATCCACCTTTTCTACTTCCGCCATAACTCACCCCACCCCTGACAACAGGGGTTTTTCCTTTATTATCAAATAGTTAAACAATCACAAGCTAATGAACAAGGAGAAGACACTCACTCCTGAGCCTGGCTCACTCTAGAATCATAACCCAATTATTACCTAAAAATCTGAATTTGAGTTCATCAACCCACTAAAATTGAATTCAAATACACAACTGAACCCTATTCACTTTACACCAAATTACCTATAAACTCTCTTTTAACTTGCACAAAACAGAGTAGATTTCATGACAACAGCCCCTCGGAAAATGCAGCACTTGGCCAGCCTTAAGTTGAATTGTTCCGTGAGAGAACGAAGCCTCAACCCGCTTATCAAGGTGGAGGGCCTGGCCTATGTTGTGATTCAGCGCCCAGATATCGATAAGGCCTCTGCCTTTTTTGCCGACTTTGGCTTGCTTTTAGACAAGCACACCGGAGACAGTATTTATTTACGGGGGCGCTCAGAGCTGCATCATGCCCTTGTCATCGAAAAAGGTGCTGCCAAATTTGATCGTGTGGGGTTAACCGCCTCCGCCAAGGATATGCAAACATTGGCCGATCACTTTTCTGTGCCTATACAACATAGAAAGCCGCCTATGGGTGGGCGCTTTGTTTGTCTGCAAGACCCCAACGGCCTAACCATTGAGGTCAACTGCGAACTCGCCAAACTGCCTCCCATCGACAGGTCTCTGACACCCAGCTGGAATACCAGCGATACTAAAACTCGAGTCAACGAAACAGTACGTAAAAAGATTGCCCCGCCCCCCGTTCACAAGTTGGGTCATACAGTACACAGCGTGCGTGCTATTAAAGAATCTGTACACTGGTACCAAGATACATTCGGCCTGATTGTGTCAGACTTTCAGTTTTTGCAAGATGACAACACTCCCACGGTTGCTTTCTTACGCTGCGATTTAGGAGACACCCCCACCGATCACCACACAATCGCAATGGCCCTCACGCCAAATTTAGGCCATGAACATACGGCCTTTGAACTGGACTCGATGGAAGACATTGCCATTGGCCAAGAATGCATGCGAAAGAGCCAATACAAACATTCCTGGGGAATTGGGCGGCATATTCTAGGCAGTCAAATCTTCGATTACTGGCGCGATTCTGCTGGAGACATGTTTGAGCATTATGCTGACGGAGACTTGTTTGATGCCAATACGCACACAGGCTATCACTTGTTTAATCGAGATGCACAACACCAATGGGGCCCCGCCATGAGTGCCAACTTCAGTGGTTTAGACAGGCCCTGGAATGTGCTTAAAAATGTCGTCAAACGATTGTTCAGCGACGACGAGCTGAGTGTAGAGAAACTCAAAGGTTTCTCAAGAGCAATGAAAACCGGAGCAGGCACTGAATAATGTTTCTAAGCGCCCTAGACACCAAACATACCGATCAACAGACGCAATCCCTGCGAGGCACCCCATGATTTGTCATATCGTTCACTACTACAACCCAGAACTTCCCACACAATCAAACCAGTGGGGTGTATTGGTAGATAAACACATATTCCCTCTGGCTGAACAGTATGCCACGACCGCAGACTTTCTTCTTAAGGGGCGAAAAAAGGCCTATGAACTATTAAAGAATATTACACAGGGCGATAGTGCGTTGGACAATACTGCGTTGAATGTAGACAGCCTTGAATTATTAAGCCCTGTGACCACTCCCTGCCGGGTCTTGTGCCAAGGAGCTAACTATCGCCAGCACATGATTGACTCGGGCATGGATCCGGATAGCAAATCCTTCAATATGTTTTTCAACAAGTCATCCGCCAGTGTTTGCCCCGGCAGTAGTGACATTGTTCGCCCCACTCACGTTCAACTACTGGACTATGAGGTGGAACTGGGCCTGGTGATAGGAGCCCATGTCGACCGGGAAATGGAGATTAGCGATCAGAATATTCACAACATTGTCGCCGGCATCGTAATTGGCAATGACATCTCGGCCAGAGATGTACAAGTCCCGCAAATGCAGTTCTTTAAAGGCAAAAGCTACCGTTCATTCTGCCCTGTCGGGCCAGTGCTGTGCCTACTTGAAGAAGAGGACATGCACTACCTGCACAACTTGAATCTGGAACTGCGGGTCAATGGCAAGGTACGCCAGCAGGACAGTACCGCCAACCTGGTATTCAAACCGGCAGAATCACTCAGTGAATTCACTCAAGTCAGCGATCTGGATGTGGGTGACCTGGTGCTCACGGGCACTCCGCACGGCTGTGCCATGCAATTGCCACCCGCCCCACTGGTAAAATTGATTCACCTTCTACCAGAAAAGACCAAGTGGAAATTCTTTGTCAAAGGTCAAAAAAGGAATGGTCGCTACCTAAAGCCAGGTGACAGTCTAAGCACCACCATTCGCAGCGCAGATGGACAAGTAAATTTGGGCACCCAGAACAATACAATCAAACAAGCAGGTTAAGCACGCCCTTCCCCCCAATAGCTAAAACAAACACTCAGTGCGAGTGCCCTGACTCGTCGGGCACTCTACAGCAAGTGCTCCAAATACACGTTTTTGTCATGCGATTTCACACCTGAACATCAGTGCCAGGCACCATTGGCACCAATTCCCATAAGATTGGCACCCAATAAAGGGCGCCAATCAGCCAACGCCTTACACTGTTGATTATCGACCGCGAGGCCCTGCCCCGCCCGTTTAACAATAGAAACTGTATCTGGAGATACCGTATGGCCTTGGATTTCGATAGCGCGCGCCTAAGCAACCCCTATTTAACGCCGGAGCACGAGGAATGGCGCACACAGATACGCCGTTTTATCGATCGTGAAATCATGCCCTTTGCCGCTGAGTGGGACGAGGCAGGCAAAATCCCGGATGACCTGTGGCCCAAAGCGGCGGAGATCGGCATGCTTGGATTGGGTTACTCTGAAGAATATGGCGGAATCAGCGAAGGCATCGACATTTGGTACCACAATATTCTTGGCGAAGAGCTTGCACGTCCGGGTGTAGGCGGTATTGGCGCCACGCTGATGATCCACGGGATTGGGCTTCCGCCCGTCAGCAATTTTGCCAGCGAAGAAATAAAACAGCAGGTGGTGCCTGCGGTGCTTGAAGGTAGCAAACGTATCTCTCTGGGCATTACCGAACCCAGCGGCGGTTCCGATGTTGCCAATCTGCAAACCACCGCCAGGCGTGAGGGGGACTACTACATTGTTAATGGGTCCAAAACCTTTATCAGTGGCGGCATGAATGCCAATTGGACCTCCACGGCGGTACGCACCGGAGACGATGGTCCCTGGGGTGTATCCATGTTGTTGATTCCCATGGATGCCGAGGGTGTATCCCGGACTCAGCTGGAGCGCAAACAGGGTTGGTGGTGTTCGGATACCGCCACTCTCTATTTTGACAACGTCAAGGTGCCGGTGGGCAACCTGATCGGCACAGAGAATCAAGGTTTTCTGGTCATCATGAATAATTTCAACGCCGAGCGCATGGCCTTGTGTGTAGGCATGGAGGCTTCTTCTCGGGTGTGCCTGGAGGAGGCGGTTAACTGGGCTCAAGAGCGCAAGACCTTTGGCAAGCGCCTGGCTGATCACCAAGTGATTCGCCATAAGATTGCCGAAATGAAACAGCGCATTAATGCCTGCCAGACCTATATCAATCACTGCTCCCAGGAAATTGCCCAAGGTCGTGGCGACCCGGGCGACATTGCTATGCTGAAAGTGCAGTGCAGCCAAACCATGGAGTTTTGCGCCCGAGAGGCGAGCCAGATTCTGGGCGGCGCCAGTTACTTGCGCGACAACAGAGTTGAGCGCATCTATCGTGAAGTGAGGGTCAACGCCATTGGTGGCGGCTCAGAAGAAATCATGCGCGACCTCGCCTCGCGTCAATACGGAGTATAAATTGAATGAGCATCAAACTTTGGCACTGCCACAACGCTCGCTCCTTGCGTGCACTCTGGGCCCTGGAAGAGATGGGGTTCGACTACGAAGTGGAAGTGATGCCCTTCCCTCCACGTTTTGCTCAACCCGAGTTTCTCGAGGTTAATGAGCTGGGTACCATCCCCTACATGATTGACGGCGATACTCACATGACCGAATCATCGGGCATTCCACTCTATCTGGTTGAGCGCTATGGCAAACATGATTTTGGTCTCAAACCTGACCACCCCGAGTACGGGGACTACCTCAACTGGCTGTTCCACAGTGATGCCACGCTAACTTTCCCGCAGACAGTCTTCATTCGTTACACGCTGCTGGAACCACCCGAGCGTGGCCTGGCGGAGGCAGCGACAGATTACATGAAGTGGTTTCATGCACGCCTGCGCAGATTGAACGCTCACCTTGAAGATGGTCGCGAGTATCTCGTAGACAACCGTTTTACTGTAGCCGACATCGCTATTGCCTACGCACTTCACTTGGGCGAAACCCTCAAGATTGATGAACGTTACAAACCCCACGTGCGCGAATACTTAAATCGTATGCGCGCACGCCCCGCCTTTCAAAAGGTGGTGGCGATTGGAGCAGAAGGCAGTGTTTTTAGTTAGACAATGAATACGCAGTAAGAAAAACAGTGACAGGAAAATAGATTATGGCGCTTATCGAATCTCAACTGGACATCCAGTCTGAGGCGTTTAAAAACAACGCTGAAGTAATGACAGCCGCGGTAGAAGAATTTCGCGGCATTGAACGACGAGTCATTGAAGCGGCGGAGGCCAAAGTGCCCCGTTACCGCAAAAAAGGATTCATTCCACCGCGCGAGCGCTTGAGTTTATTGCTCGATGCCGGCGCGCCGTTTCTGGAACTATCGACTCTGTGCGGTTATATGCAAGAAGAAGACCTCGACGGCTCCGGCGCCGGTGGCAGCTGCATTGCTGGCATCGGTTATATCGAAGGTGTTCGCTGTGTAGTGTCAGTGGACGACTACCTCACCAAGGGGGGTAGCATTACACCACTGGGTGGAAAAAAACGCGCTCGCATATTATCTCTGGCATTGGAAAATAAACTGCCGCACGTGGTGTTAGCGCAAAGCGGTGGTGGCAACCTTAAACTCATCGGCGATTTCTTTGGTGAATCGGGTTCTGGTTTTGCCCAGCAGTGTCGTCTTTCTGCGGCGGGAATTCCTCAAATTACGGTGGTCCATGGTAGCGCCACCGCGGGTGGTGCCTATCAGCCTACCCTGTCTGACTATCTGATTTTGGTCCGCAAGCAATCCACCATGTATTTGGCGGGGCCGCCCTTGTTAAAAGCTGCCACCGGAGAAATTGCCACCGATGAAGAGCTGGGCGGCGCCGAAATGCATAGCGAAATCGCCGGCACCAATGACTATCTGGCCGAGAACGACGCCG
>CAJWCA010000041.1 GCA_913020395.1 uncultured Cellvibrionales bacterium
CGCCTTTTAATAAAACCACTCAACACGAAATAAAACGTCAATCAATTCTGTCGGAAGCCGCGCGCCTGTTTAATTTAAAAGGCACCCGGGCAACCACGCTGATCGATATTGCCTCTCAGTTAAACCTGACAAAAACTAGTCTTTATTATTACGTAAAAACGAAAGAGGAAGTGGTTTACCTCTGCTACCAACGTACCTGTGACTTTCACCAAAGCATTATCGATCAAGCAAAGAAACAGAGAGGCAACGGCAAAGAACAACTGAAAGCCGTGGTGCGAATTTTGTTTACGCACTTTCATCAGGTCAAATTGAGAACAAGTTCTGAATACGCGGTCATGACCGAAATCCAAACCCTTAAAGCCGATCACCAAAAAGAGATTTTGAGACGGTATAAAAACATCTACCGCCAGTACCAGACGATGATCGCCCTGGGGGTTGATGACGGCAGCCTCGCCCCCTGTGACCCTGTAGCAAGCTCGCTCGCATTTTTTGGCAACCTGCAATGGACGGTGATGTGGGTCATGGGCGTGAAAACAGAAACCATCGAACAGGTGGGTGAACAATTCATTGACATCATTCTGCATGGGCTAGCGATAAACCCAAATTCGCGCCCCACTAACCTGCCGCCTGAGAACGACACTCCAGGGGGCAAAGGTTTTGACCGAAGCACCCAAAACCAGCTGAAACAGGAAGCCTTTTATAAAGTTGGCATCCAATTTTTCAACAACAAAGGGTTTAAAGGTACCTCGCTGGATGAAATCACCGAAGCCCTCCAGGTGACCAAAGGTGCGTTTTACTACCACATTAAAAACAAAGAAGATCTCTTATTGCACTGTTTTGAGCGCACACTGACTCATACACGCAACATGCAAATAAAGGCAGACAAGGCAGGCAGTAACGGCCTGGAAAAGCTGGAGCTGGCGGCACATTATTTATACTTTTTACAGCACTCATCAGAAGGCCCCCTGATTCGCTACGACCTGCTCAAATCCCTGGACCGTGAAAAACAACTCGGGGTTCTAAAACAAACGCAGGCGGTGGCAACGCATTTTGGTCAGTTTATTGAAGGAGGGATCGAGGACGGGAGTATACGCCAGGTCAACCCCTTCATTGCAGAACAGTTGATCGCCGGCGCCATAAACTCGTGCCTCGAGTTACAACTCTTGAGCCCCGAAAGAGACCTGGCCAGCAATGCCAGGCACTTTTTCAAACTTATTTTTCAAGGGCTCGCAAGCCGATAAACACTTAAAGCTAGAAGTGATAGTTCACCTTCGCACCAAACGTTCTTGGCGTAGTGAAGGTTTTGGTGACCGCGCCGCCATTAGCTTGCGTTTCAGCAGTCACCGTCAGAGCACCGCGTGTATCACCCACATTGTTAGCAAATCCGACGATACTCACTCGCTCATCTGAGGATACCCAAGTTGCCCGTAGGTTAATGCGGTCGTAGTTATCCAGACGGTCTATGTCAGTATTGAATTGCGAAGTATACATCTCTCCGGTCCAGGAATAACTCGCCAGCAAACTTAATTCACCCGTTAAAAACGGCAGGGAATAAATGCCACTGAGAGAATATTTATGCTCGGGAATTCGATTGAGACGATTTCCAGAAAGATCTTCCAAAACAGGATTGTCGCCAGACGTTAATGTATTGACATCGGAAAACTCATCATAGGTGGCGTCACTGTAACTGTAGGTTCCCGACAAGTGAAAACTTTCGGTAAGCAGATACTGATACTCTAAATCCAGGCCGGCAATACTGGCACTGGCCGCATTTTTAAACACGGGCAAAATCGTATTGGTTGTGGCATTCAACTCATTAGACTTCAACTGCATGTCTTCGTAGTCATAGTAATAGGCCGCCGCGTTAACACGACCCCGACCATCCAGAACGGTTCCCTTATACCCTACTTCATAGGCCAACAATGACTCGGGCTCAACGGCCGGGAATTCACCCTCCTGGAAATTACCGCCAACCGAGTAACCCCCAGAGCGATATCCGGTTGCCAAATAAGCGTATACCATCTGATCATTATCAATGGCGTAATCTAAACCTAAACGCCCATCAACACTGTCCCACTGATTGCTTTCATTTTCCCAGTCGATCGAAACACCGACAGGAAAACCAAAACCACCCGATGTGCCCGTTGTGGCAAGAAAATAGTTGACTGCGCGTCCACCGGGCGCTGGCATGCCACCTGCCCCAATCGTAAACTCTTCGCCTTCAAAAACGGTAGGCACGCCGGGAATCTGATCTTCCAGATAGAGCCAATCCGTTTCCCGAACCGTTTTTTCATCTTCAGAATACCGCAGTCCAAATGTCAGGGTCAGGGCTTCACTCAAACTGTATTCCAATTGACCAAACACCGCCGTTGATACGGTATCCAGAGAGTCGTCCAGCCAGAACGTTGAGTTGTTTCCTGAGGGGTCTCCCTCATAGGCCGGCACACCTAAAAAGGCGGAGGGCACACCACTTGCGTATTGTCCGCCGTCATAGGCTTCAATCAAATTACAGTCTGTAGGATAAGGGCATCCATAGGCATAGGCATTCACCACGTCGGAATCGATTTCACCTATAGGGCGGTTGTAGCGCCCGTCAATACTATCCTCAAATGAATACCGTTGGTCGTAGGTTTCATCGTAGTAAAATACACCCGCAACAAGCTGCAGCGGCCCACTCCAGTCAGACAAAAATTGAATTTCATGGGACTGGCTGGTAATCAAAGAATCATTAACCTCATTGATCTGGCTATAAAGGTCCACACCACTTTTATCCGCATCAACGGTATTGTCATATTTCCAATGACTGTAACCTGCAATGTATTTAACCGTGCCCCCTTCTACATCCAACACATTGGTCAAGGTTGCACTCCACTCATCCAGGCGACCTCGCATTTCACCGTTGAGGTTCACAGTATCTATGTCATTCAAACTGGGATTAGGCGTCGAAGCCAAGAAGTTTGGGTTAACTGTGGCATTGGGCAAATAAATTGATGTTGTATTATAGGGTGTGGTGACAACACGTGCTTCAGGACGATAACGCGAGGATGAACCCATACCCACAAACTGGGAAGAGAATTTGTCACTCCAGTCGATGTTAAAAGACACCGTACCACCTTGAGCATTGCGATTATAAAAATCGCGATCATCGGCAATATTGGTTTGATAACCATCACGCTTCACAGAAAACAATGCGAGACGGCCTTGAATCTTTTCACTCAAGGAGCCACTCAACATCAATTTGGTTTCTCTGGAGTTGTAGTTTCCTGCCTCAATTTCGACGGCACCTTCAAACTCTTTTGTGGGTGCGGCGGTGGTAAAGTTAATGGCACCACCAACCGTATTGCGTCCAAACAGCGTACCCTGTGGCCCACGCAAAACTTCAACCTGCGCCACGTCCCACATATCACTGGTGTTCAATACGCCAATATTATCCCCCGTCACAACCCGACCGTTGATGTTAAAACTCACCCCGGGGTCGCTGCCTACACTGCTCTGCTCTCGGCCAATTCCCCGGATAGTCACCTTGGTGCCGTGGATAGTTAAACCGGGTGTATGCTGCACCAGATCTTGCGCATTCTGAATGCCGAGCTCTTCCATCGAGTCGGCGTTGAAAGCCGATATCGCGATCGGTGTATCTTGCAAATTGGTTTCTCGCTTGGTCGCGGTCACCACGATTTCTTCAAGAAAAAAATCATCCTGAGCCAAAGACGGCACACTGGCACCGGCCAATACAGCGATCACCGCTGAACTGAGTGCCGATAATTTAAAAGGTGTAACACGATTGTTTGCTGACGTTTCTATCATTGTTTTTATCATCACTTTTCTCCTCGCTCTCTCAATCCTCTACTCCGGGCGTTTCCTGCAGTAAAGTTGGGTAGTGTCACTCAATCTATCAGTCAGATCGCGGGCAAACCTGTCACCCTCGCGACACCTTTGCCAGGCAAGACCTCAAATTGGGCTATCCCCTTGGCCTCTGCTAGACTTGCTCAACCCTGTGCGAGCGGTCTACCGGAGTAGCTATACCAATGAGCAGTGAACAACCCAAAATTGACATCCCGGCCATCATTGCCCGCTCGCCCTGGTTCTGCGAATTGCCAGGCGCGGCGCAACAACAACTGAGCAAGTCTGCCTCCCTGCGCGAAATGGCCAACAACAGCCAACTCTGGCAACCAGGTGAAAGCATCACAGATGTATTTTGTATCCTGAAAGGACAAGTCAGACTGAATATCACCAGCGCGCTCGGACATGAGTTCACCGTGCTCGACATGGGCGACGAATACTGGTTCAGTGAACTGGCCCTGATTGATGCAGACAAACGCTACAGCAATGCCCAAATTGTGGGCGACGCCATCCTATTAGCCATTCCAAGAGCAATAGTTCAGCAAGTGGGCGAGCAGCACCCCGTCATGTACAAGGGTTTATTCACAGAGTCCTCAAAAAGAACCGCTCGCCTTTTCGACTTACTCGGCGGCATGTTGTTCTACCCACTCAAGATGCGTCTGGCCGGACGGATACTGGAACTCATCAGACTCCACGGCGAAGAGCGGCCCGACGGCACCTACCTCAATGTCAAGATGAGTCAAAACGACTTCGCCCGATTAAGCATGGGCTCCCGCCAACGTATCAACAAAATTTTTAGAGAGTGGAATGAACAGGGCATCATTCAAATGCGCAACGATCAATACTTCATTGAAGACATGGATGCGCTGGAGAAAGAGATTGATGTCAGCCTGCTTTGAGTCCAGCGGAGGTGTCACTCAGGTGACAGGTCAAATTGCCCACATTCCGGTAGTTTCTACCGTTAATGACTTTTAAGCAGAGAATCTGATGCGACTTTCAAACAAACTCGGATACGGTGTGGGGCAAGTCTCCGACGGTGTTAAAACAGCAGCATTCAGCACCTTCCTGTTTTTCTATTACAACCAGGTATTGGGTTTGTCTGGTAGCCTTGCAGGCATGGCCGCTCTGTTGGCCCTGTCGGTAGACGCTATTACCGACCCCATGATTGGTCAATATTCCGATCAGTTCCGCTCCCGCTGGGGCCGGCGCCACCCTTTCATGTTAATGGGGGCGCTACCTTTTGGCATTGCCCTAACCATGTTATTTTCCCCTCCGGAACACCTCGGTGAAATGGGTTTGTTTGGCTGGATGCTGGCCTGGGCAATTTGCGTCAGAATGTTATTAACACTGTTTTATGTGCCGCACTTGTCACTGGGCGCTGAACTGGTTAAAGACTATCATGCCCGCACCTCACTCATTGCCTGGCGTGTGTTCTTTTCCGTAAGCGGCGCCCTCGTCACCTCAGTGATTGGCTTTGTGGTATTTTTCCCCGCCACACCGGAATACGCCAATGGCATGCTCAACCCCGCCGGGTATTCAAATTTTGCCTTATTTGCCGGGCTATTTGGCACTCTCGCAATGCTGGTCTCTATTTATTCAACCCGGTCAACCATTCCTGCTCTTTCTCAGGCGCCAGTGACCCACAGCACTCGCCACCCCGTTTTTGCGGTCGCCACTGTCTTTGCAACCCTGAAACAAAGGAATTTCCGCATACTCTTTATCACTATCCTGCTTTTTATGATCATGGCGGGCGTCACCCAAACACTACTGGTTTACACCGCCACTTATATTTTCGGGTTTGACCCCAAACATCTGGGCCTGCTGGCAAGTTCGGCTGTGATAGGCATCTTTACGGCGCCCTGGGTCGCCCAAAAGCTGGCCCGACGCTTCGACAAAAAGAAAGCACTGGCTATCAACGTGATTGCCGGAAGCCTTATTGGATTCAGCACCCAGTGGCTCTACCTGGCCGGGTTCTTTGACACGCTGACACTAGACACTAAATTAACCCTGGTTTTTCTAACCAACGGCTTTTCACAGACCTTCTTTATAGCCTACGTCATCATCATCGATTCGATGCTGACTGACACTATTGATGAGCACCATCTGAACACCGGTCGCAGAGAGGAAGGTCTATTTTTCGCCGCAAGAGCGCTGGCAACCAAAGCGAGTTATGGCATAGGCAGCTTTTGCGCGGGGGTTGCACTTGACCTGATCTCTTTCCCCCAGGGGGCCACTCCCGAAAGCGTGTCGAGTGACGCTATGATCAAGCTGGCGATAGTGGCGGGCCCAATCTCAATGTTTGTCTTTATTTTTACGATCTTTGTATCCAGGGCTTATGGGCTGAACGCAAAACGACATGAAGAGATTTTATCCGGCATTGAATCGGCACAAACGGGCCTAATCAGGTCTTGATAGCGCCAAAGGGCACCGATTGGCAAAAAACTGTCATTTTTTGGGCACAGCCGCTTAACTGCCGAGGTCTGCTCAAATAAATTTGGGGGAATGACGAGGCGTGACAGCTCCCTAATGGCATAAAAAACATCATTTTGAGTTAAAAAGCCTCTGAGAACAAAGATAGGCCCACAGGAAGCAGGGAAGGAATAGGACCAGCCTTCTCATGCCCCAAAATGGAACAAGCCGGTATTACCGCCATATTCTGTGATCTGCGGCCTATACAGCCCCTTATTGGCACGATATAGTGCACGGGCTAGCAGTTTATCGATGAAGAACGCTGATATTTAGCCAAACTCGCGAAAGTGACTGAATAAAATGGGCAATATGCCAAAGATCTCATCAATGTTTACGCAATACCGGCCAAAGCTCGCGAGCTTTATCAGCCGTATTGTAAAACCGCAGGATATCGACGATATCGTGCAGGAGACCTTTGTTAAGTCCATTGAAGCCGAACTTAAACAAAATATTGACTACCCCCGCACCTTCATGCTGAAGACGGCCAAAAATTTGGCCCTGAACCATGTCAAACGCTGGGACAATAAATATACAGATTCACTAGAGGATTTTTCCGGTTCAATTGTCGATTTAACCAGCAGTAGCCTGGAAGCAGAATTTGAGTCAAAGGAGCGCTTTTTGCTCTTTTGCCGTGCGGTCGATCAATTGCCCAGCCAGTGTCGAAAGACATTTGTGCTGAAAAAGGTTTATGGACTGAGCCAAAGAGAGGTAGCCGCCTACCTGAAGATTTCAGAGAGCACCGTGGAAAAACACGTTGCCAAGGGCATGCTCAGTTGCTTTGAGTATATCGAAGACATGAACAAAGCCGGCGCACGCACCACCCGAAGTGCACCGAGCGTATTTAAGAAACAGAGCGGGCAAAAATGAGTACAGTTATACCCCTTCCACTATCACAGCCCATTCGCGAAGAAGCGAGTGTCTGGATTGCCAAACTTGAACGCGGCTTACACAGCCACGAGCGCGAGGCACTGTCCACCTGGGCCAGCCAATCACAAGTGCATCACGAAACACTGATGAAAATGGCCAGCCTGTGGGATTCAATGGGTGTATTAACTGAACTGTCCTCTTTATTCCCCCTGGAAGAACTGGCAGCCCCTGAACAGACCAGCAGCCCCTTTTATGCCAAGGCAGCAATGGCCGCGAGCATTGTTTTTTGTTTGGGTATCGGTGGATTCTGGATGAATGAGCAGACCGCTCAAGATACTGCGCAATACCCCAGCCAATATTTAACCGCGGTGGGTGAACACAGCACCGAGCACCTGGCTGACGGCTCAGTCGTTAAACTCAATACCAACAGTCTGATAAAAATTGAATTCACTGCCGATGAGCGTCACGTCACATTAGTGCGCGGCGAAGCACATTTTGAAGTGGCTCACGCACCTGAGCGCCCCTTTATCGTTCAGGCAGGCGCCAAACGCATCCGCGCCGTTGGCACTGCATTTAATGTGCATATTGAAAACGACAGAGAGCTGGAAGTTCTGGTAACAGAAGGCAAAGTACTGCTCACCAATACCCCATTCAATGAAAACAGCCCCGAAAGTCCGCTGGCGCCTACCAGCCACGATGACCTTCTGTTAGTCGCAGGCGAAAAAGTCGCCGTGGAAACCAGTAGCCTGGGCGAAGTTGAACAACTCGGAGTTGAAGACCTTGAGTCTGAGCTCGCTTGGCAACAAGGGTTTTTAGTATTTGAGGGCGAGGAGCTTAATTCTGTACTCGAAGAAGTGAGTCGCTACAGCGATGTCTCTTTTGAATTAGCCGATCCTGCCTTAACCAGCATTCGAGTCGCCGGCTTTTACAAAGCCCGGGATGTCGATGGTCTGCTACTTTCCCTGAAAGAAAACTTCGACATTCACCACGAGATTAGTGAGCAGAATCATATTACCCTCAGCCCCCGTTAAATCTCCGTTCCTTTATTTTTCAATTTTTTTTTGCCAGCTATGGAGGATTTTTTCATCCCAGTTGTTTATGACTACTGAGATTGATGGAATCACGTTCGTAAGATCTCGAACGACTCGCTTAGCGCACAGTTTGGTTTTAGGTTTGGTGCTGATAGTTACCCTGCAGCCCCACAGTGCACAGGCAAAAGATGTCAGTCGTTTCGATATCTCCGAACAAAGAGCTGATAAAGCGTTAACCGCATTCGCCCGTCAGGCAGATAAAACCGTTGTGTTTTCATTTGAACTGACTAGCAAATACACCGCCAACAAATTGGTGGGCAACTATACCGTTAAACACGGAATAGCGGCACTTTTGCGAAACACGGGTTTAACGGCAACAATCAGCGATTCCGGTCAACTCAGCATTCACCTTAGTGAACAACCGGAGAGTAATAACAAGATGAAAAATCAAAAAACCCTGTTGGCTACAGCCGTTGCTGCATTTTTAAGCAGTGCAACACCTGGTGCCATTGCGCAAGAAGAAACCATTGAAGAAGTTACCGTTCTCGGTAGTCGTCAAGCCGGCCGCTCTGCTGCAGACCTGCCTGTACCGGTCGACACCCTGACCTCTGAAGCGATGTCCAGCTCAGGTCAAACCGAAGTGGGCCGCATGTTGCAATCGCTCGCACCTTCTTTTAACTTTTCCAGCTCCTCAATCAGTGACGGCTCAGACGCACTGCGCCCCGCCACCCTCCGTGGCCTGGGCCCAGACCAAACCCTCGTATTGATCAACGGTAAGCGCCGCCACCAGGCTGGCCTGATCCACATCAACACCTCCGTGGGTCGTGGTACTGCGGGCGTAGACTTGAACGCAATTCCCGCAGCGTCAATTCAGCGCATTGAAGTATTGCGTGACGGTGCCGCCGCACAATACGGTTCTGATGCGATTGCAGGTGTGATTAACATCGTCTTGAAAGACGACCCGGAAGCCGGCCACATTGCCATCAGCACCGGTGAATACAGCGAAGGAGACGGCGCAACCGACAACATCGACCTGTCAAAAGGTTTTGAGCTCGGTGACAGCGGCTACTTCAATATCTCTGCCAACTTCCGCGACCGCGACAGCACTAACCGCGCCGGTCTGCATGGCTCTTGTCAGTTCTCGGGCTGTGTCGACACCGACGGCGACGGCATTATGGAAGCGGGCGATCCTCGGGAAGTGACAGCACCTCGTCAAACCTTCCGCATTGGTGACGCTATTTCCGAGCAAAAAGCCTTCACCATCAACACCGGCTTTGAAGTGGGCCCCGGCGAACTCTACGGTTTCATTGCTTATTCAAGCCGTGAAAACCAATCCGCAGCATTCTTCCGTCACAACAACAACAATGGCGGCAACGCGCCATTAGCTGATGGAGATGCGACGATTCCAGCAGGTTTCCTGCCGAAGATTAATACCCAGATTGATGACCTGTCTTTCAACGTGGGCTACCGGGTTGAATTCAGCAACGATGCCACTCTGGATCTGTCTTACACCACGGGTGACAACAGCATCGATTACATCACAAGCGATACTATCAACTCTTCGTTTGCCAACAACCAGCGTTACACCAGCGGCCTGAGCTCTGAGGAGATTCGTGCCTCTGTGCCCCGTGAAGGTTATGCCTATGGCCTGGAAATGGGTCTGGAAACCATCAACCTGGATTACACCCAATCCTACGGTGACTTGTTTGTTGCGATCGGTAGTGAAATTCGCACCGACGAATATAAAGTGAAGGCCGGTGAAGAATACGCATGGCGCGATTACGACACAGTTGCCGGAGTCAGCCTACACGCCGACGATCGCAGCGGTGGTACACAGGGATTTGGCGGCATTGGCCCCCAGTCTGAGGTTGATGAGACACGTGATGTCTTCTCAATTTATGTGGATACTGAATATCAGCTCAGTGATGACCTGATGATTAGTGCTGCCATGCGTTACGATGACTACGACGGATTTGGTGATACCACTAACTTCAAACTAGCTGGTAACTGGGGCGTTACCGACGCCGTACGTTTACGTGCAGCAGCCAGCACCGGTTTCCGCGCACCGTCCATGCAGCAACTGTACTTCAACAACGTCAGCACCCAGTTTGTGATCGACCCTGATAGTGGTGATCTCGTGGCAGTGGAACGCGGTACATTCCGCAATGACAGTGCCCTGGCCCAGGCCATCGGCATTCCCGGTCTGAAAGAAGAAGAGTCTCAAAACCTGAGTTTCGGTATTGTGGCTGACCTGACCGACAACCTGACGGTCACGATCGACTGGTACTCGATCGATATCGAAGACCGCATTGTCATCAGTAAAGGTTTAGGAAAAGGTTTGTCTGACACACTGGACTCCGCGCTAGTCGCTGCGGGCGCCAGTCAAGGCCAATTCTTCCTGAACGGTGCCGACACCGAAACCGAAGGTGTTGATATTGTTGCAACCTACGGTGAGATTGCCATTGGCGAAGGTAATTTAGACATTACTTTTGCGGCTAACTTCACCAGCACCGATGTGAGCGACCTGTTTACACCGAGCGGTAGTGGTTTGGAAACATTGTCCACCGATGACGTGTTCAGTTCTCAGGATATTTCCATCATTGAAGAATGGCAGCCAGAGTCACGCATTAGTTTGAGTGGCTATTATACCAATGGCGCACTGAGCGCTAACCTGTCATTCAATCAATACGGCGAATACACGGTAGAAGATGGCGATCGTCAGACCTATGGCGCTAAAACCCTCACAGACATTCGTGTTAGCTATGCCTTTGAGAATGGTTTTGCCATCAACGCCGGCGGCAACAACATCTTTGATGTAACACCCGATAAAAACGAAATTGGTAACTCTCGCACGGGTGCGATTGAAGATGGCCCCAACGGTAACCTGGTGGTAGACAGTAACGGTGTGTTTGTATACTCACGTCGTTCTGCGCCCTTTGGTTTTAATGGTGCTTACTACTACGCGGGTGTCTCTTACGACTTCTAATGAGCCCCTTTGGCAGAGTTAACGAGGCTCGGACAAAACCGATACCTCGTTAAGTTCTGGCAATAAAAAAACGGGATGCCCTAAAAGGCATCCCGTTTTTTGTTGTCTAGATTAAAAAGATTAAAACAGTGTTAAACAATACCTGACACCGCTTTTATCTCCAGGAAATCAGCAAAGCCGTGCACGCCCCACTCCCGGCCATTGCCCGATTGTTTATAACCTCCAAATGGTGTTTGGAAGTCTCCCGATTGACCGTTGATATTAATATTACCCGCACGAATTTTTGAGGCGACCGCACGCACTCGCTCAGGGTTATCACCTTGAATATAACCCGCCAAACCATAGGGCGTGTCGTTGGCAATCTCAATCGCCTCCTCTTCACTACCATAGGGCAGTATCGTCAGCACGGGCCCAAAAATCTCTTCACTGGCAATGGTCATTTGATTGTTCACATCGGCAAACACAGTGGGTTTAACGTAATACCCTTTATCAAGCCCCTCGGGTAGCCCGGTGCCACCACACACCAGTGTTGCCCCTTCATCAATACCTTTTTGAATGAGCCCCTGAATTTTATTGAACTGCAGCTCACTGACAACGGGCCCCATGGTAGTGCCTTCGGCCTTGGGGTCGCCTACCACCACCTGTGCAGCCACCTTGGCCGCAATCGCCGCAGCCTCATCCATTCTCGCTGCAGGCACTAACATGCGCGAGGGAGCGTTACAGGACTGCCCACTGTTAACAAACATCGATTTGACACCTCGGCTCACCGCCGCGTCAAAATCAACATCCTCCAGAACAATATTCGCAGACTTGCCACCCAATTCTTGTGCAACCCGCTTGACGGTGGGAGCCGCTGCTTGTGCCACAAGGGACCCTGCGCGGGTAGAGCCGGTGAAAGACACCATGTCTACGTCTGAGTGTTTAGACAAGGCCGCACCCACCTCTACGCCGTCTCCATTCACCAGGTTGAACACACCTGCGGGCACCCCCGCCTCTTCAACCATTTTGGCAAACACATAAGCCGACAAAGGCGCCACTTCAGAGGGTTTCAAAACCATGGTGCACCCCACCGCCATCGCGGGTGCCACTTTGCAGGTAATCTGATTGATGGGCCAATTCCAGGGCGTAATAAAACCGCAGACACCAATGGGCTCTTTGAGCACCAGGCTATTGCCCACGTTTTCTTCAAATGTGTAGTTTTTCAGAATCTCAAGCGCGGTCGACAAATGCCCTAAACCACAACCGGCCTGGGCTTGTACCGCTAGCTTGCTAGGTGCGCCCATCTCCTCGGAGATGGCATCCGCCATGTCCTGGTAGTTATTTTTATAGGCGGCGATCAGTGCCGTCATAATGTCTATTCGCTCTTCCCGGGAGCTAAAACCATACGTCGAGAAAGCCTGTTTGGCGGCGGCAACGGCCAGGTCAACATCGCGACTGCCGCCCATCGAGATAGTGGCGCAAACACTTTCATCGGCAGGGTTTATCACGTCCAGTGCATTTGGAGACACCGGCGCCTGCCACTGGCCATTAATAAAAAATTGATCATAAACTCGCATGGGAATCTCCAGAACAGGGTGAAATAATGTGTGGGTAGTCAATTTGACTTAAAGCTTAGCAGTTTCGTCTGCGCGTCTCTATAAACTCTTGGAATAAGACTTCGCTAAACGCAGAGGAGTTTACAGGGGTGGTTCACTGCCCGCTACCCGGGAACGTTTGGAATATTAAGTCGACGGTCGGTGTCGTCAGAAAAACTGGTTATCTGAATCGACAAGGGGTACTCAATTTCGTTCTGCAATGTATCCATATCGGGTAGATCTTTCGGGTTAATTTTCACCCCGTTTGAATCGAGTGCCGAATAGAGTTGATCGAGTTTGCCGGGATAAATTTCAACACGAAGCACTAACGCTTTATTGCCCAGCAATTGCATGTCGTCGATCCCCAGGCAAACTTTACTGACCGAGGCACGCACGTCGTTGGTGATTTTTGCTATTGGCTCCAGTACCGAACCTTGAATCTGAATAAGCTTCCCGCGTGCCATCGATTTTCCTTACCCAGTTAGGTCTATGCCTTCACGGCCACTAACGCACCGGTTGAGACCATAATCGAACCCGCTGTTTTATTGATGACCGCAGTAGCATTTGGTGACTTGAAAGCCCTTTTGGCTTTCACCGCCAGAAAGGCATAACACAGATTAACGCTGCCAAAAGCCAGTGTTGCCGCGGCCATAATCAGGGCAAGGTCGGAACCTGTCACCTCGCCTACATTGACAAATGCGGGAAAGAAACCCACATAAAATACAATGGCCTTGGGGTTGCCCAGCGTAATCAATAAACCCGCCATAAAATTGGAGATAGCGGATGACTCTTTGCTCGCCTCTATTTCAATAGACTCGGCCTTAGACGTGAGCAGCTTGTAACCCAGAAAAATAAGATAAGCGGCACTGGCATATTTAATGAGGAAAAAAGTCGTGCCCATGAGCTCCGCCAAGGCAGACAGACCAAACAGGGCCAAGATGATAAAAATGTAATCACCCATCACAATGCCTACCGTCATATAAACACCCCGAGTAAATCCCGAGGCAAAAGAGCGGGCAATAATTGCAAAGACCGCGGGGCCCGGCACAATAGCCAGTAACAACATGGCGCCAAATAGGGCGATGAGTTCACTTGTGGTCATTCTCGTTTTTCCTGAGTGTATTAGCCCAAGCAATAGCGGTGATAACGCGCCAGCCGGACAGGCATTATACATGAAAATGACATGGATCAAGTCAGTCGATGAAGAGGCTTGTGAGCGTTTGTCGTCTGAGTCAAGCTGGTTTAATCACCTATGAGCGCCATTTGCTCTCCCTATTCAATAAACAAATTCAACGGCCAATGACTCTTCTCCAGACCAGCAGTAAACACACGCCTCTCGCCCCGATCGTTTGGGACGAGGCACTGATCCGCCAATATGACCTATCGGGACCACGGTATACCTCCTACCCTACCGCTCCACAGTTTAGCCCGTCGTTTACTGATCAAGCACTCGCCAGTGCCGTACAGAAAAGCAATCAGACAGGTACCCCGCTGTCCCTGTATTTTCACATCCCTTTTTGCGACACGGTGTGTTACTACTGTGCCTGCAACAAGATTATTACGGCCAACAAAAAGCGAGCGGCGCCCTATCTTGACCGCCTTCACAAAGAATTGGCGATGCAGAGCGAAACCTTTGATCGCTCGCGGCCTGTGCACCAATTGCATTGGGGTGGCGGCACACCCACCTATATCAGCGACGATCAAATGCGCCAACTCATGGCGGAGACAAAACGGCATTTTACCTTGCTCGATGACGACTCCGGGGAATACTCAATTGAAGTTCACCCCGGCCGCATGAATGTCGGCACGATAAGTACATTGCGTGAAATCGGCTTTAATCGGCTCAGCATGGGTGTGCAGGATTTTGATCCTGCCGTACAAAAGGCAGTGAATCGATTTAACAGCTACCAAGAAGTCAAAGACTTGGTCGATGCGGCCAACAAGGAAGGTTTCCACTCCATCAGCATGGATTTGATCTACGGGCTGCCACATCAGTCACTGGCATCGATCGCGGTCACCCTGGAGCAGATTATCACGCTGTCCCCCGACCGCATTTCACTCTTTAACTATGCCCACATGCCCCACCTGTTCAAAACACAAAACCAGATGGATGCACGATCGCTGCCAGAGCCCCAGGTGAAACTACAGATTCTGCAATATGCTATTGAAACGCTGTGTGCGGCAGGTTATGTCTATATCGGCATGGATCACTTTGCCAAACCCAATGACAATCTGGCCATCGCCCAGGAGAACGGGCTTTTACAGCGAAACTTTCAAGGTTATGCAACCCATAACCACTGTGAATTACTGTCTTTTGGGGTCTCGGCGATCAGCTCGTTTGGCAATGCCTTTGTACAGAATTACAAAAACATAGAAGACTATAACCAGGCCATTGATTCAGGAATTTTGCCACGTGAAAAAGGTTTCGAACTGAGCGAGGAAGATCGTTTAAGACAACATGTTATCAACCAGTTAATCTGCCAATTCCGTCTGGAATTTTCTGAGGTAGAAGATCGTTTTCCAGTTGACGTCATCAATCATTTTGATGCTGAACTTAATGCACTGAAGCCAATGAAAAAGGACGGATTGATTGCAATGGACGATAGGCACATCGAAATTCTTCCCCGGGGGCGACTATTGATCCGGAGAATTTGCATGGTATTTGATGCCTACCAGCCAAAAATCGGGGAGACTCCGCTCCCCTCAAATCGATTTTCAAGAATAATCTAACCACGAACCCAATGTGAGTTTACAAATGCTCCAGAAAGTAAGAGACCTGCAGGTTGGCCAAATGTATTTTTACATCTTCACCAATAAATGAATGTTTTTGCCCGGGGTATGTCATCAGGTCAAACTGAACACCATTTTTTTGCATAGCTGCAATCAACTTCACGGAGTGGTCGAAAAAAACATTATCGTCGGCCATGCCATGCACCAACATTAATTTTCCTTTAATACCGGGCAAGTACTTAAAGACACTGCTGTTTTCATACACCTCACCCGGGGCATCCGGCATGCCCAGATAGCGTTCAGTATACGCAGTGTCATACAGGCGCCAATCGGTCACGGGCGCGCCGGCAAAACCCACCTTGATCAAGTCGGGTGCCTTGGCCATCATCATCAAGGCCATGTATCCGCCATAGGACCAACCGTGGAAACCAATGCGCTCTGGATTGATGTAATCTTGCGCCTGCAAGAACTTGGCAGCGGCAATCTGATCTTCAACTTCAACCGTGCCCATGGCATGTTTAATGCCCGCCTCAAATGCCTGACCGCGATCATAGGAACCCCGACCATCAACAATCATGACCACAAAACCGTTGCGTGATAACAGCTGATTGATATCCACATGGAAATTGTTTTGCACCCGGTGCCCATGAGGGCCACCGTAGGGTGCAAGAATGGCTGGATATTTCTCACCGGCCTTCATCTCGGGTGGTAACAACAGGCGGTAGTCCAGCTTTGTAACGCCATCCGCCGCTAGAATTTGACCAAATTCAGACCGGCTGTGGCCGCCCAGGTATTGAAAATAAGGATGTGTTTTGTCGAGTGGGTTGGCATTAATATAACTGACGAGTTGATCGTCCTTAACCTTTCGAAGTGCCAACTGGGGAGGAACGTCTTGACTGCTAAAGGTATCCAGGTACAAACTCCGGTCGTCCCCCATCTCCACCTTGTGCCACCCTACTTGTTGGCTCACTCGGGTAATCGAGTCAGGATCGCCCTGCAGTGAGGCGGAGTACAGGTGCCGCTCAAAAGTATTGTCTTTGAAACCCAGGAAATACACTTTATTTTCGGCTTCGTCGACATTCACTATTTTTGATACAACCCAGTCACCCGCGGTCAGTGCACCCACTTCGGTTCCGTCGTTATTGTACAGATACAAATGCCTGAAGCCGCTGCGCTCACTTGACCAGACAAAATGAGCACTATTTTCCAGGGAGTAAAAGTCTTTGTGTAAATTGATCCACACATCACTCTCCTCCACAAGCAAACGGGTTTGTTGCCCGGTCTGCATATCCGCAGACATTAGCTCGAGTGTTTGTTGGTTGCGCTGCAAACGTTGAAAGGTGAGGTGGCGGTTGTCTTCCATCCAGTTCACTCGGGCAAGGTAGATATCTTTGTTTTCCCCGAGATCGATCCAGCGGATTTCACCGCTCGCTATTTTCACAACACCCAACTCCACAATAGCGTTAGGGGTGCCCGCGGCAGGGTAACGTTGTTTTAAGGTTGTAACACTGCCATCGGATTTCAATTCGTAGCGGTCAAAAACTCCCACAGGGCTCTCATCGATTCGGGTAAAGGCCACCTGTGTTTCGTCGGGCGACCACCAGTAACCCGTGAATCGACTAAGCTCCTCTTGGGCCGCGAAGTCGGCAACACCGTGGGCGATGTCTGCGTTTGCGCCGGTCGTTAAACGCTGTTCACGACCGGTGGCCACATTCACGACAAAAAGATCCCTGTCGCGAATAAAACTAACGTAGCCGCCATTGGGGCTAAACTTAATATCAGTTTCAAATGACGCTGTATTTGTTAAGCGTTTCACCGCGCCATCAAGGGGTTTGATGTAAATATCTCCCCCCAGTGGAAACAACAGCACAGTGCCCTGCTCATTCCAGAAATAGTCGATGATGCCGCTGTTTTTAATGCGCTGGCGTTGGCGCCGAGCTTTTTCTTCCTCAGACAGCACTTCCGTTTGTCCATTTAGCAAGTCATCAGAATCGACCAGCACTCTGGTTTCCCCAGCGGCAACGTTGTACTCCCACAAATCCAGTTGGCGTTTATTATCCGGCTTTCCATGCAAATAGGTCACACGGGCCCCATCGGGAGAGAGCTTGGGTGAATGTAGGGACGGCCCATTAATATCCGGGCTGCCAATCATGCGCTCTGCCGTGAGAACCGGGCCCTTCACCTGACTTGAGGCGGCATCGGATACCGGTGCAGGCGACTCCTTTGAACAGGCAGAGAGTCCAAATGCCAGTAGGGTCATGAGAAAAACAGGATGAGACAGTAAACGCATAAGAAGCCCGAAATTAGGTCAGTGTAAAATGCAAAAAAAACAGGCGGCCCCAAGACCGCCTGCCACACAGAGTTTATCGCAATGCAATCAGTTCAAACCGCGGCGAATCAGCAAGGGTTTAACATCGGCATCAGCGCCACGAAAAGAGCGGTACAAGGAGGTGGCATCCTCCGCTCCCCCGCGGGAAAGCACAGTTTTTCGAAAGTGCTCGCCGTTGCTCCTATTAAGCCCGTCATTTTCTTTAAACCACTCCACGGCATCGGCGTCCAGCACTTCACTCCAGATGTAGGCATAATAGCCCGCAGAATAACCGTCGATGATGTGTGAAAAGTAGGTGCTGCGATAACGGGGCGGCACTATCGCCAAATCAACACCCGCCTGCTTGAGTGAATCCGCTTCAAATTGAAGTAAAGCCTCGGCGTCCGGCAGGTTCTCTGCACTTTTCTGATGCCAACTTTGATCGAGCAGCGAAGCAGACAGGTATTCTGTGGTAGCAAACCCCTGATTGAACTTCATAGCCGCAAGTACTTTCTCCAGTAATGCGGCGGGCATAGCTTCACCGGTATCACAATGCACCGCGTAGTTTGCCAACACTTCCGGCCATTCAGCCCACATTTCATTCACCTGGGAAGGAAATTCTACAAAATCACAGGGCACACTAGTGCCGGAGAATGACGGGTATTGCACGTTGGAGAACATGCCGTGCAAGGCGTGACCAAACTCGTGAAACAAGGTGGTTACCTCCGCCCAGGTTAACAAGGTTTTTTCACCCGCTGGCGGCTTGGTCACATTGAGGTGATTACCAATCACCGTTTGTGTTCCCAACAAACTCGACTGGGACACATAGGCATTCATCCAGGCGCCACCTTGTTTGCTCGATCGTGCATACATATCTTCAATAAACAGCGAGAGCGTTGAACCGTCGGCATCAAATACTTCCCAAACCCGTACGTCCGGGTGATAGACCGGCAGATCTTGTCGCAACTCAAAACGCAGACCATACAATTTCTCTGCCGCGAAAAACACGCCCTTTTCCAGCACATTGTTCAATTCAAAATAGGGTTTTAACTCCGCTTCATCAAAGCTATAGCGACTTTGACGCAGTTTTTCTGCGTAATAATCCCAGTCCCAGGCTGCCAATTGAAATCCACCACCTTCGGCATCAATCACTTCCTGCAGGTCTGCGGCTTCAGTCCGGGCATTGCTCACTGCACCCGGTGTCAAACTGGCGAGGAGTTCGTTCACCGCCTGGGGTGTGCGTGCGGTTTCTCTGTCCAGAACATAGGCGGCGTGATTATCAAAGCCTTGTAAGTCGGCTTTCTCTGCTCTCAGCTTGGCAATTTTTGTTAAAGGTTCGCGGTTATCGTATTCGCCACCACTGCTACCACGCCCCAGGGAAACTTCAAGAATACGCTGGCGCAAGTCACGGCTTTTCAAACTGGTTAAAGCAGGCTGGGACGAAGTATTCAGCAAGCTAAGCACATACTTGCCGTCCATGTCCCTGCTGACACCCTCTTCTTTTGCGGCGGCAATCGCCTGCGCAGACAATCCTTCCAGTGCCTTCACAGAGTCTACAACAACCGCTTTGTCGTTCGCTTCATGTAAAATATTTTGGTCGACCCGTGTTTGCAAGCTGGCCAATTCTGTGTTGATCAGCTTGACCTTTTCTTTGTCGTCAGCCGATAGTGTTGCACCCGCACGAACAAAGTGTGCGTATGTCTCCTCAGTCAATCGCAGAGACTCGGGGTCGAGATTGAGAGAATCTTTTTGTGCGTAAACCGAGGAAAGTTTTTCAAACAAGCCGCTGTTGAGCAATACCGAATCCCGGTGTGTTGCCAGCGCAGGGGCAATTTCCGTACAGATACCTTCGAGAGTCTCGTTAGTATGCGCAGAGATCATGCCAAAAAATACTTGTTCTACCCTGTCCAGCAAACGCCCTGACTTTTCAAGTGCTGCCAAGGTATTGTCAAAACTGGCAGGCGCCGGGTTACTGACAATCGCCTCAATTTCAGCAAGGTGATCTTTCATGCCCTGGGTAAAAGCGGGCATGTAATGAGCATCCTCAATTTTATCGAAGGGCGGGAACTGTAAATAGAGACTACTTGGTTCGAAAAATGGATTATTGGTTTGTTCTGTCACGACTACACCTGTTATTTAATTATTGTTGGTCATCGGGCCCGCTACTCGGCGGGAAATCCCTCAAACACATCTGCGTCTTTACTCTCGGCAAACCAGCAGGCCTTTTCCTGATTAAAAATATTGGCCTGCGGTAACACGTCTGGTTTCTCGTTCAGGGACCCAGCCGGTATCACAAGTGATGTGCCACGTTTGTTGATGAAGGGCAAACCGGAGCCACATGACAGGCAAAATGCACTGGAGAACTCCCGGCTCTCATGTTCAAAGTGCCCGATACGATCCTCTCCCTCGAGCCATTGAATATTGTCAGGGTCCGTGAAGATATTGGAGGCAAAAGCCGATCCTGTTAAGCGCTGGCACTGTTTGCAGTGGCAGAGATAAAACCCCTTAAACCGTTTCTCCACTTCATATTTTACCGTCCCGCACAAACATTCACCTTTTACTGTGTTTGTCATCGTCAAACTCCCTCTAGCGCATAATGAGATGTGATAGCTGCGCCCCAGCACAGACTTGCCCGGATCTTGAAACCGCGATGGACTGATATTCAACTAAATGCGGGCAATTTGCCAGCCCAAACAACACAGACTCGACCACTATCACTACCTGTGCGACGAATTGAGCCAAGCCTCCAATACAGCGGAAATATCAATCTGTGGCTTGCTGTATTTCAGCGAGTTGTCACATTTGAAGCCCCTGTCTCGACACAGTAGTACCCCCTCTTAAATGGGGCCAACCCTGAACAGCAGACTGGACATATTATGACCTCTATTGAAACAACACCGCCTCACATTCTCATTCTAGGTGGCGGCTATGCCGGATTACTGTCGGCAAACGGGCTGCGAAGAGAACTGCCAGAGGCACACATTACGCTGATTGACGCTCAGAACCACTTTAGCCACCGGGTGCGCTGGCATGAACAACTGACCGGCCAGGATATCGATAGAATTGACTACCATCAGTTTGCCCGGGAGAGGGACATCGAATTCATCCAGGGTCATGTCAGCACGCTGGAGCCCAACACAAAGTCCGTTCAATTGATGACCGCCACAGGATCACAGTCAATCCAATACGACAAACTAATCTACGCACTAGGCAGTGTATCCCGCCCGCTTTGGCCCTGGGGGCGGCCCGAAGGGGTTTTCACCCTCAACACACAGGCAGAGCTCGATGAGGCCGAAAAACAACTGCATAGCGCGCAAAAAGTCTTGATTGTGGGCTCTGGCCTGACCGCCATTGAATACGGTTGCGAAGTGGCGGAGTCCTACCCCCGGGCGAAGATCACCCTCATCACCCGCTCGACCTTGTTGTCAGGGTATAGCAAAGAAGCCCAATCCTACGCACGCACAGTTCTGTCAAACTTAAACATCAATGTCGTTGAACAGGCCAACGCAAAGAGTTTTGACGGTAAACAGTGCAAAACCGAACAGGGTCAGGTCTTTGCGTTTGATCTCTGCCTCTGCAGCATAGGTTTCCTCGCTTCACCCGTCTGGCAAAACAGCGGGCTCCCTGCCCTGAATAATCAGCAAATTGCGGTTGATGAAAATATGCGCGCAGAGGGTTTCGAAGATATTTGGGTGGCTGGGGATGCAGCCCACCGAACCCAGGAAGGACAGAGCGTACTGCGAATG
>CAJWCA010000042.1 GCA_913020395.1 uncultured Cellvibrionales bacterium
TGCCGAGGTTCAGCGACTCAAGCGCGATGGTTGCGATCTGGTGGGTATGACGGGTATGCCCGAAGCTGCGCTTGCCCGTGAGCTAGACATGGCCTATGTCTCTTTATGTTTGGTTGTTAATCCAGCGGCAGGCATCACAGATGCGCCGATTACGCTCGATGATATTATGGCGGTGCTTGAGCAGGGAGTGATCAAGCTCAGACGATTTTTGTCTCTTGCCGTTCCTGAAATCAACGCCAATCAGCCGTAAATAATCGCCAGTTTAAATTATTGCTGGACAGGCGTAATTATTTATCTTAAAAAGGTTGTGGAATATAAGATAACAATAATGAGGTGTAGAAATGGCTGATCGAGAAATTGGTACTGTTAAGTGGTTTAACAATGCCAGAGGTTACGGATTTATCACAAGGGGTGAGGATGGGGACGATATTTTTGTCCACTATCGGAATATCAGGGGCGAAGGTTACCGCTCACTGAATGAAGGACAAAACGTCGAGTTTGAATTGTTGAAGGGCGATAAAGGCCTGCAGGCAGAAGACGTTATCTGTATGGAGTGATCAGCACGCCGTTTCAAAGTCATAAGGGGCTCAAATAAGAGTCCAAAAATGGGGTCAGATGAAACCTTCGGGTTATAAATCATCTGGCCCCATTTTGTATCTATCGCACATCTTTCAATGGTTTATTTCCATTAGCCGTTCAGCCTGGTTCGCCGGAGACGACCGTGTGCTCAAGTTGCTGATCGATTTCGCCAGGCTCAGCTTGGGGTGGCTCATAGGGGGTCAGCGTGATCACCAGACCTAAACCGGGGTGATCAATATAGTGAATTTCTTTACTGCGCATTCTGCGTTTTTGCTTAAGTTTAATGATATTGCGAGTGAGAAAGGGCTTGGCAATAATGTCATTGACGTCGCTACTTCCCAATAATGAATTGGCAGTTAAGGGGTTTTGCCAAAAAGAGTCTGCAGAACTGAGCGTAAAAGCCTCCTCCGGTTCTTGTCGCTTGGGTATCGGCGGTAATTCGGGCCATGGAGTTTCTCTTTCGGGGTCTCCGGTTTGGCTTTGTCGCTGTCCGTAATTAGGTTCGAATTCACTCAGCCATAATTGGGTTTCCAGGTGCAGGTATCGCGCAATGCTGATCTTGATGCTGCCCTCTAGTTGTCGATGTGAACCGAATTGGCTTCCCCCCAGCACAATTAACCCCGGGGCTTCGGGCTGGCTGAGCATCGCCTGTCGCCAAGACTGGTGAAATAACACGGTATAGGTGTTGTCCTCACGCAAGGAGTTAACTTGCTCTGTTAATGCCCGTTCTTCTTCAGGCAAAAAGAGGTAGGGTTCCTGGCTGTAGTCTGGCTCTTGTTCTTCTACTTCGTCGTTCGGTTGATTTTCTAGATTCGCCGCGTCGGGGTCTAGCTCGGAGTAATCCGGTGTTAATGGCTCAATTGGGGGAGTGGAAAGGGCATTGGAATCTTTCACGTCCTCCTTTTCAATTAAGTCATTTCGATGGGCGGTTTCATTCTGATTTGAGCTCTCATAGCCTGGTTCTGCCTGACCAGTCTCCTCCAGTTCCGTTGAGTCTCCGCCAGTATCGCGCTCGGTAACGACTTGTGATTCATCTATCTGGCTGAAAGTAGAGAAAAACTTTTCATTGTCCAGTGCCTGTTGGCGCTGTAGTTCTAGCGCCAGTTGTGCGTCCGCATACTCTTGAACCGACTGAAGCATCACCCAGTTGTCTGGGTAGCTGAGTGCGATATCCCGGCGTTGTTGTTCTGGCTGAGCTTGTGTTTGCGCGGCGGTGCTTCGCGAAAAGACGACCAGTTCAACTTGATACCAGCGTTCTTCTTTAGCAGTGTTATCTTGATCTGTTTGAGCCTGCGTCGCACAGGCAACAAAGATAGCCGCAATCGCACAGGGCAGGTGCCAGATCGATTTGGAGGGGAGGGGTGAGAAATTAGTGGGGCTTATCAAGCTGCCTGCTCCTTTGAGGTTAGCGCTTTGAGTAACTGACTTAGGGTCGTTAAGCGGTCATCGGCTTGTTCCAACGCCAACTTGAATTTGAGTTTGTTGGCCCCTTCCAGTCGAAATATTTGTGGTTGGGTTTGCACCATTTTAACGATAGAAAGAGGGTCTACGCGAGTATCAGAAGAAAACTCGATATTTCCGCCAGCCGCCGAGGCTTCCAGTTTTTGAATGCCCAGAGTGCTGGCCTCAAGTTTCAATTCAGTTACTCTGACAAGATTTTTAGTGGGTTCTGGTAGCAGGCCAAAGCGATCGATCATTTCGACTTGCAGTTCCCGAAGTTCCTCCTCGTCTTTTGCCCCGGCAAGTCGTTTATACATAATCAGGCGTGTGTGTACATCTGGCAAGTAGTCATCTGGGATTAGGGCCGGAATTCGGAGGTTGACCTCAATTTGGCCGCCCAGAGGCTGGTCAATGTTGGGTTCTTTCCCCGCTTGTATCGATTTCACCGCTCGATCTAACATGTCCATATAAAGTGAAAATCCGACCGACTGAATTTGGCCCGATTGGCCATCGCCCAACAATTCTCCCGCACCACGAATTTCCATATCGTGGGTGGCCAGTGTAAAACCGGCACCAAGATCCGTGGCATTGCTAATAGCGTCTAAACGCTTGATGGCATCGGCAGACATGGCTCGTTGCTCGGGCGTTAATAAGTAGGCATAGGCTTGGTGGTGGGAACGGCCGACCCTGCCTCTGAGTTGGTGTAACTGTGCAAGACCAAATTTGTCTGCGCGATCTATCACAATGGTATTGGCCGACGGCACATCAATACCTGTTTCAATAATTGTTGTGCAGACGAGGACATTAAAACGTTTGTGATAAAAATCAGCCATCACTGATTCCAGTTCGCGCTCGCGCATCTGGCCGTGGCCAACCGCTACGCGTGCCTCTGGTATCATTTCTTGCAATTCCCGTGCGACCTTCTCGATATCCTTTACTTCATTGTGAAGATAGTAGACTTGGCCGCCTCGCAGCAACTCTCGCAGAATAGCCTCTTTAATGAGGGCGTTATCGGATTGCCTAACGAAGGTCTTGACCGATAGGCGTTTTGCTGGCGGCGTGGCAATAATTGACAGGTCTCTAATGCCGGCGATAGACATATTTAAGGTGCGAGGAATGGGGGTTGCCGTCAAGGTGAGAATGTCGACTTCAGAGCGCAGAGATTTGAGTTTGTCTTTTTGCCGCACACCAAACCGGTGTTCTTCATCAATAATCAGTAGACCCAGAGCTTTATAGTTTAAACCTGACTGTAATATTTTGTGTGTGCCTACAACAATGTCTACTTGGCCGCTGGCTAGCTTCTTCTGTACGGCATCTGTTTCGCCTGCGGTCCGAAAACGAGATAATAGCTCTACATTAACCGGCCATTCTGCAAATCGATCTTTCAGGCTTTCGAAGTGTTGCTGGGCGAGTAGTGTGGTGGGTACAAGAATCGCAACTTGTTTGCCGCTGTGTGCGGCAATGAAAGCTGCGCGCATGGCGACTTCGGTTTTGCCAAACCCGACATCCCCACAGACCAGCCTGTCCATAGGTTTGTTGGACAGCATGTCTTTGCGCACAGCCTCAATGGCTGTTGCCTGATCGTCGGTCTCCTCAAAGGGAAATCCAGCGCAGAAACTTTCATAGGCTGTCTCTGGGTCTGAAAATGCAAAACCTTTTCTCGCAGCTCGCCTGGCATAGATGTCTAGTAGTTCGGCTGCGACATCACGTACCTTTTCCGCGGCCTTGCGCTTGGCCTTTTGCCACTGTTCACTTCCGAGCTTATGCAACGGGGCTGTGTCGGCATCCGCTCCGCTGTAGCGGCTAATTAAATGAAGGCTGTCGACGGGGACATAGAGTTTGGCTTCATCGGCATACTCGAGTGTTAAGAATTCACTTTCCTGCCCGTCGATATTAATGCGCTGTAGTCCGCGGTAGCGTCCAACGCCGTGGTCTATGTGAACAACAGGCGCGCCAATGTTGAGTTCAGTCAGGTTTTTGACAACCATGTCAGCATTGCCTTGACTGCTTTTGCGCCGGCGTCGCTGTTGAACTCTCTCCCCAAACAGTTGAGCTTCACTCACGACTGTAATTTCGGGGTCAATTAGCTGTAGGCCCTGTTCGAGTGGTGCAACAACAATTGAACAGTTTGATTTACTTTCCAGGAACTCTTTCCAGCTATGGGTGTTATCCGGTTTAACACCTATTCGTGCCAATAGCTCTAACAGTGTCTCCCTGCGCCCGGCTGATTCTGCACAAAATAAAACACGGCCATTGTATTCCAACAGGAATGCTTCAATGGCGGTGAGTGGATTTTCCGCATGGGCATTGATAGGCAGGCTGGGTGGCAAGCGACTGGCAAAATTGAAATGCCCGGCGCTCTCTCTATCCGCTGTTTCGCTGTGAATAATTGCGCGTGGATACGCTTTCAAACTTTGAAATAAAGACTCGGTATTAATAAACACCTGGTTCGGTGGCAGTATCGGACGCTCGGGGTCAACACACCGGCTGTCATAACGTTGACTTAACTCTCGCCAGAAGCTGTCTGCGGCCGGTTCAAGTTTGCCGAGTGTAACAACCTGGGTGAGACCTGGCAGGTAGTCTAATAAAGTGCTGCAGTCAGGGTAGAACAGTGGCAGGTAGTATTCGATTCCAGGGGGGGATATACCATCGCTGATATCGCGGTAGACAGAACATTTTCTGTGGTCAACATTAAATCTTTCGTGCCACTGCTCTTTGAAATGAGCAATCCCCTGTTTGTTGAGCGGGAATTCTTTAGCGGGTAAAAGGCCGATACTTTCAACCCGCTCGATGGTGCGTTGTGTTTCCGGATCAAAGGTTCGCAGGGTTTCTACTTCATCGTCAAAGAGGTCGATGCGGTAGGGCACTTGGCTTCCCATGGGGAACAAGTCAATCAGCGAGCCGCGCACCGCAAATTCGCCGTGTTCGAAGACGGTGTCGACACAGTGGTAACCAGACTTTTGCAGACGTACTCTCATCGCTTCAACGTCGAAAGATTGTCCGCAGCTGAGGACCAGGCTCTGACTGCTTAAATAGTCGGGTGGCAGAATTCTGTGCATCAAGGTTGTGACAGGCACCACTAATATTCCCCGGCTCGTGGTGGGCAGCTGGTAGAGCGTCGCCAGGCGCTGCGAAATAATATCCTGGTGGGGAGAAAAACTGTCATAGGGCAGTGTTTCCCAGTCGGGAAACTGCAAAAGCGGTAAATCCGGTGTCGTATTGTCTTCACTATGGCCGAGAAAAAAGTGTAATTCTTCCATCAGGCGAGTGGCCGTAGCGGTGTCCGGTGTTACCACCAGTGTCAGGCTGTTGTGGCGGCTTGCGGTTTCGGCCAGGCTCAGTGCCTGGGCGCTACCATAGAGCTGCCCCCAGTGCTGTTTGTCGCCGGGTTTTGTGAAGTTCGGGGGAGTAAAGGGGGAGTAATCATTCATGGCGGCTATTGTAACCATCTTTTTCGGTATGCGCAGGGGCCCAACGAAAAAAGAAATGAAAAGCCCATCAGGTTTGTTAGCGCTGTCAATGCAGGAGTCGCGGTTATTTGAGCGGGAGTTGTTGATTCAGTCTCTGTGAACCCTGATAATGGCGCACCTTTGCTGGGCTCAGCCACGATAATGGCGTGCGCTGGGGCACTCAGAAAGAGTCGGCCAAATAAACAACAAAGTGGCGATGACAATATTACAGCTGCATTGGGCGAAGAAAGACCTACATCAGACTCAATTGACACGACAAGAAGGGTACAAGCTGTGAACCGACCTAAGCCGGATGATTTCTTTAAAGATTGGAAAGAGCGTGAAGCACTCGCGGAAGCCATGATTCCTATCATTGGTAAACTTAATCGTGAGCGCAATGTAGCGGTGTATATCTATGGCCGTCCCCTGGCAAATCGCTCTGTTATAGACATCATGAAAGCGCATCGCTTTGTGCGTCAAGTAGAAGGCAATGAGCTGTCTGAATTTGAAAGCTTTGCGATATTAGAGGCAATCTCCCAGATGAATCTGGGGCCTGCCCATCTGGATTTAGGTAAAATTACCGCCGCCTATATGGCAGACAGCCGTGGCATGACAGCAGGCGACTATGTAGCCGAAGAGCTGCAGAGCATGGTCGGCTCCCATGATAAACCTTTAACTGAGCCGCAAGATGTCGTGCTTTACGGGTTTGGGCGAATCGGGCGTTTGTTGACCCGGTTGCTGGTTGAGAAAACGGGTGGCGGCGATGTCCTGCGTTTGCGCGCCGTTGTGGTTCGCAAGGCCAAGGGCGCCAATGACCTTGTTAAACGCGCTAGCCTGCTAAGAAGGGATTCAGTTCACGGGTCTTTTAAAGGCACCATTCGGGTTGATGAGGAAACTAACAGCCTGATTCTAAACGGCAATGAAGTTAAATTTATTTATGCCAATTCGCCGGCTGAGATTGATTACAGCGACTACGGCATCAACAATGCCATCGTGGTTGATAACACGGGTGCTTGGCGCGATACAGAAGGCCTGGGTCAACACCTAAGCTGCAACGGTGCCAGTAAAGTCATGTTGACAGCGCCGGGCAAGGGCGACATCAAGAATATCGTCTATGGCATTAACAATGGCGATATCTCCTCTACAGACACCATTGTCTCCGCGGCTTCCTGTACCACCAACGCTATTGTTCCTGTGTTGAAAGCGGTTATGGACGAATACGGCGTCAAACATGGTCACGTTGAGACGGTCCACTCCTATACCAATGACCAAAACCTTATTGATAACTTCCACAGCGGCGAACGCCGTGGCCGTAGTGCGGCCCTGAATATGGTGTTGACCGAGACCGGCGCTGCCAAAGCCGTTTCAAAGGCACTGCCGGAGCTTGAAGGCAAGCTAACAGGTAATGCTATTCGAGTGCCAACACCCAACGTATCGATGGCGATATTGAACCTGCAACTCGAAAAGGGCACCACCAAGGACGAGCTGAATAACTACATGCGTTCGGTCGCCCTGCATTCCCCCTTGCAGCAGCAAATTGATTTCACCAATTCTCCGGAGGTTGTTTCATCGGATTTTGTTGGGTCTCGCCATGCCTGTGTCTTTGATAGCAAGGCCACAATCGTCGATGGCAGCAGCGCGGTGCTCTATTGCTGGTACGACAATGAATTTGGCTACAGCTGCCAGGTAATGCGCTGTTTAGAAGATCTGGCGGGTGTGCAGTACTCAGTCTACCCGGTCACCTGAAAGTAACTCATGCCGATACGGGTGATCAATGCCCGTTTCGGCCTTAGTTGACCCCCTCTTTGGGCACGATTTTTGTACAATCGTCGCCCAAATTCCCCTCTCTTTTGGAGAGATCGCGCTAACAGCTTGAGTTTGCTCAAGTTTTCCACTGCAAAAAGCCCAAAAAAACAGCTCTTCGGGCTGGTAAGCTTGGTGCCACCTCTTTATAATTGCGCCGTTTTGACAACAGCTTCCATTATTACTGCGTTTTTTCGCGAGAAAATGTGTTTTTTAAGCTTTCGTCTAGACTACAGTGACGACCAATATTTGTTGGTTGCCGTCAAATAGGGCGGGTTTAGTACTGTTTTGTGCGCTGTTGGCGTTTTTTAGGCACCAGTAAGTTCCTTATCGAACTGGGTGCGACGAGAGCCAGACACATCAGGTGTCGGCTTGGCCGATGCCAGTAAGCCACTATTTCATGGTTCTTCTTTCAGTCGGAAAGGGGAACCGCACACTTTATCTAACGATGATTAGGCAGAGACGTATGATAAAGATCCGTCGGGGATTGGATTTACCTATATCCGGTGCACCCGAGCAGGTCATTCACGATGGCCCCAAAGTCCGTTCCGTAGCCGTTGTTGGCGCAGATTACCCCGGTATGAAGCCCACCATGAAGGTGAAAGTAGGAGACAAGGTAAAGCTCGGTCAGGTACTGTTTGAAGACAAGAAAACAGAAGGCGTTAAATACACCGCGCCCGCAGCGGGAACGGTCGCCGCTATTAACCGTGGCGAACGCCGGGTATTGCAATCAGTTGTGATCGATATCGAAGGTGATGAGGCCGAAGCGTTCGCCTCCTATCCTGCTGACAAGCTGAATGGCTTGAGTCGAGACACGGTGCGAGACACTCTCGTGGATTCTGGATTGTGGACCGCATTTCGTACTCGCCCATACAGTAAAGTGCCAGCCCCTGACAGCGAGCCTAACTCACTGTTTGTAACCGCAATGGACACCAACCCCTTGGCGGTCAACCCGGAGCTTGTGATTCGCGAACACCGCGAAGACTTCGCCCACGGCCTTTCAGTATTGAGCCACCTTTGCAAAGGTAAAACCTATGTTTGCAAAGAAGCCGGTGCTGATGTGATGACCGGCAACAACCACGATGTGACCGTTGAAGAGTTTTCAGGCGTTCACCCTGCGGGTAATGCCGGTACACACATACACTTCTTAGACCCTGTTAGTGCATCCAAAACAGTTTGGACCATCGGTTACCAGGACGTCATCGCGGTAGGCCAGTTGTTCACTACAGGCAAGCTCAATAGCAACCGTGTTGTATCCCTTGCAGGCCCTCAGGTTGAAAAACCTCGCCTGGTGAGAACCCTGTTGGGCGCAGACATGCAAGCCCTGACAGCGGGTGAGTTGAAAGCCGGCGAAAACCGTTTGGTTTCGGGCTCAGTATTCGGCGGCCGTACCGGGCGTGGAGCGTTCAACGACCTGGGACGTTACCACACACAAATCAGTGTGTTGACAGAAGGCAATGATCGACCCGCGCTGCACTATCTACGTGCGGGCTTTAACTTGTTTTCAACGCTCAGCATTTATATTTCCAGCTTACTGGGCAAAAAGTCTTACGCTTTTACTACCACAACCAATGGTAGTGAAAGGGCAATGGTACCCGTTGGCAATTACGAACGTGTGATGCCCCTGGATATATTGCCGACTCAACTGCTTCGCTCTCTTATAGTAGGTGACACCGAATCTGCTCAAGCCTTAGGCTGTTTGGAATTGGATGAAGAAGACTTGGCATTGTGTTCATTTGTTTGCGCAGGCAAATATGAATACGGTCCCATCCTGCGTGACAATCTAACTCGCATTGAGAAGGAAGGCTAAGCTATGAGTTTACGTAAATACCTCGATAGCATCGAGCCGCTTTTTCACAAAGGTGGAAAGTACGAAAAATGGTATGCCCTCTATGAGGCTGCCGACACGGTATTTTATCGTCCTGCAGACGTCACCAAAACCACCTCTCATGTTCGCGACGGCATCGACCTGAAACGCATGATGATCACCGTGTGGATCTGCACCTTTCCGGCAATGTTTTATGGCATGTATAACCTGGGTTTCCAGGCGAACTCCATCATGGCCGAAATGGGTGTTGCCGCTGTTGACGGTTGGCGAGGCGGTTTGATCGAACTGTTTGCCGGATACGATGCCGCTAGCATCTGGGATAACCTCTGGCACGGTGCAGCCTATTTTCTACCCATATACATGGTGACCTTTGTTGTTGGTGGATTTTGGGAAGTGTTGTTTGCCATGAAGCGTGGCCATGAAGTTAACGAAGGTTTCTTTGTGACTTCCATTTTGTTTGCGCTAATTTGTCCACCTGACGTTCCACTTTGGATGGTGGCCATGGGTATTACCTTTGGCATTGTGATTGGCAAGGAAGTCTTTGGCGGTACTGGCAAGAACTTCCTCAACCCGGCACTGACTGGGCGTGCGTTCCTGTTTTTTGCTTACCCAGCGGCTTTATCGGGCGACGCAGTTTGGACTGCCGTTGACGGCTACACCGGCGCGACCGCTTTGTCGATTGCAGCCTCTGATGGTATGGCTGCGCTCACGGGTCAACTGACCTGGATGGATGCCTTCCTGGGTAAGATGCAAGGATCAATTGGTGAAACATCTACATTGGCAATTTTTATTGGTGGCGCGGTCTTGCTGCTGATGAAAATAGCATCCACACGTATTGTTGTGGGTGTGATGTTGGGAATGTTCCTCACCTCAACGCTGTTTAACTGGATCGGCTCCGATACAAACGCCATGTTTAATATGCCTTGGCATTGGCACATGGTTGTGGGCGGTTTTGCTTTCGGCATGATGTTTATGGCGACGGACCCCGTATCAGCTTCCATGACTGACGCCGGCAAGCTTTGGTTTGGCGCCATGATTGGATTTATGGTTGTGATCATTCGTGTTGTCAACCCGGCCTTCCCTGAAGGCATGATGTTGGCGATCTTGTTGGCCAACTTGTTTGCCCCCCTGATCGACCATGCGGTTGTGAAGGCCAACATTAAGCGGAGGATGGCACGTGTCTAATAAAGAGAGTGCGAAAAAAACGATAGTCGTTTCGCTGCTTTTGTGTGTGGTTTGCTCCATCGTGGTCTCTACCGCCGCGGTGTTGCTCAAACCAGCACAAGAATTGAATAAGAGCCTCGACTTCAAACGAAATATTCTGGCGGCTGCCGGTTTGCTTAAACCCGACGTTGATGTGGAAACACAATTTCAGCAGGTGACAACAAAAATCGTTGATATTGATGCCGGCACTTTTACCGACCAATTTGACGTAGAGCAATTTGACCAGCGCAAGTCCTCAGGGGATTCAGCTTTATCAACGAGCCTGAGTGGCGACGAAGATATCGCCAAGATTGCCCGGCGTGAAAACTTCGCAAAAGTCTACTTGATCGAAGGGTCTGAGGGAGTTGATAAGGTCATCTTACCCATTAAAGGATATGGCCTTTGGTCTACAATGTACGGCTTTGTTGCCCTGGAGTCCGACATGAATACGGTTGTGGGTGTTGGCTTCTATGAACACGGTGAAACACCGGGTCTGGGTGGCGAAATTGATAATCCAAACTGGAAAGCGCTTTGGGTTGGCAAAAAGATTTATGCCGACGACGGTGCACTATCCGTAGAGGTTGTTAAAGGGAAGGTGAATGCCAGGTCCGATTCCGCTCAGTATCAGGTGGATGGAATTTCTGGCGCAACCTTGACGAGTCGAGGCGTGAGCAACTTGATGCGCTTTTGGTTGGGGGAGAGTGGCTACGCCAGTTTCCTGAACAATTTTAAAAATGGGGAGGCATGATCAGTGAAAATTAAAGAATTACTGTTTAAGCCAATTTTTGAAGACAATCCGATTGCGCTGCAAATTCTCGGTATTTGTTCTGCACTGGCGGTAACAAGCAGTCTTAAGGTTACTCTGGTTATGTGTATTGCGCTGACCAGCGTGGTGGCATGTTCAAACTTTTGTGTATCTCTGGTGCGCAAGCAGATTCCCAACAGCATACGAATCATTGCGCAGATGACAATCATTGCGTCTTTGGTGATTGTGGTCGATCAAGTTCTGAAAGCGGTGGCTTATGACATCAGTAAACAGCTTTCTGTATTTGTGGGGCTGATTATTACCAACTGTATTGTAATGGGGCGGGCGGAAGCCTTTGCAATGAAAAACGCACCCGTGCCCAGTTTCTTTGATGGTCTAGGAAATGGTTTGGGTTACAGCGCTATTTTGATTGCGATTGCCTTTATTCGTGAGTTGTTTGGTTCTGGTACCTTGATGGGTTACGAAATCCTGAGTTTGTCGACTGATGGTGGTTGGTATGTGTCCAATGGCCTGTTGCTGCTGCCTCCGAGCTCGTTCTTTATTATTGGTCTTTTAATCTGGGCGCTGCGTGCGGTCAAAAAAGATCAGGAAGAGCCCGCGGATTTCAATATCACCGCGAATACTAAAGCTAAGGAGGCCTGATTATGGAACATTATTTAAGCTTGTTTGTCCGTTCGATCTTTATCGATAATATGGCACTTAGTTTTTTCCTCGGCATGTGTACGCTGTTGGCAATTTCTAAAAAGATTGATGCTGCTATTGGTTTGGGTATTGCCGTGGTTGTGGTTCAAACCATCACGGTCCCTTTAAACAATGTGTTGTATACCTACTTGCTGGCCGATGGAGCATTGGCGTGGGCGGGATACCCCAATGTTGACCTGAGCTTTCTCGGTCTGATCTGTTATATCGGTGTGATTGCTGCGGCGGTGCAAATCCTGGAAATGTTCCTGGATAAGTTTGTGCCGGCTCTCTATAACTCGCTGGGTGTTTTTCTCCCGTTGATTACTGTGAACTGCGCCATCATGGGTGGGTCACTGCTGATGGTTGAGCGTGGTTATACCTTTGGTGAGTCTGTCACCTTTGGGGTAGGTTCTGGTATCGGGTGGGCTTTGGCTATTGCTCTGCTGGCGGGAATACGCGACAAACTCAAGTACAGCGATGTGCCAAAAGGCCTGGAAGGCCTGGGTATCACCTTTATTACCGTTGGCTTGATGTCGTTGGGCTTTATGTCCTTCGGCGGCATCGACCTGTAAGCGACTGGAGTAAGCAAGTATTATGAATATAGAAATTATACTCGGCGTCGCAATGTTCACCACTGTGGTGACCGCACTCGTTCTGATTATCCTGGGCGCGAGAGCAAAACTGGTCAGCAGTGGCGATGTTCAAATTGATATTAATGGCGAGAAAACACTAACGGTCGCCGCTGGCGGAAAGCTGCTGCAAACATTGTCTGGCAGCGGCCTGTTTTTGCCTTCTGCCTGTGGCGGTGGCGGCACCTGTGCGCAGTGTAAATGTGTTGTATCTGATGGTGGTGGTTCAATGCTGCCAACTGAAGAATCTCACTTTACCCGCCGCGAAGCCAACGAAGGCTGGCGCTTGTCTTGTCAAACTCCTGTTAAACAAGACATGAAGATCACTGTGCCAGAAGATGTGTTTGGGGTTAAGCAGTGGGAATGTACTGTTGAGTCAAACCCAAACATGGCGACTTTTATTAAGGAATTAACCTTAAAGCTGCCTGAAGGCGAGAATGTTGATTTCCGTGCTGGCGGTTACGTGCAGCTTGAAGCGCCTGCGCACCACGTTAAATACTCTGACTTCGACGTTGATGAAGAGTATCGCGGTGATTGGGAGCGTTTTGGCTTTTTTAATATTGAATCTAAAGTAGACGAACCCGTTATTCGCGCCTATTCAATGGCGAACTACCCTGAAGAACGCGGCGTCGTAAAGTTCAATATCAGAATCGCAACACCTCCTCCCGGTTCTAAAGGGATTCCGGCAGGTCAGATGTCGTCTTATGTCTTTAATTTAAAGCCCGGTGATAAAATGACCGTTTACGGACCCTTTGGTGAATTCTTTGCCAGAGAAACCGAAGCGGAAATGGTGTTTATTGGTGGTGGTGCCGGAATGGCGCCGATGCGATCTCATATTTTCGATCAGCTGAAACGACTGAACTCTAATCGCAGAATGTCGTTCTGGTATGGCGCTCGTTCATTGCGAGAACTGTTTTACAAGGAAGAGTACGACGGTCTGGCTGCCGAGAATGACAATTTTGATTGGCACATTGCCTTGTCTGACCCTCAGCCTGAAGACAATTGGGATGGTTTAACCGGATTCATTCATAATGTCTTATATGACAATTACCTGAAGGATCATGAGGCGCCTGAAGATTGTGAGTTCTACATGTGTGGGCCTCCAATGATGAACTCTGCTGTTATTAAAATGCTGAAAGATCTCGGCGTTGAAGATGACAACATAATGCTGGATGACTTTGGTGGTTAATTGCCATAGCAGTCAAACAAGAAAAACGAGGCCAATAATATTGGCCTCGTTTTTCTTTATCTTATCCCTCGTTTTATCTGCTTGTGAAAATGATCAGGTTCAGTTAACGCCGGTCAATATCAACGGTGCCACAATGGGCACTACCTATCGATTGACCGTTCTGCTGAACGAGTCCCAAATGACGCGTTCGGTTGAAAAGCTTCGCGGTGAAGTTGATGCGGAATTGGCGTTGATTAACCGACAGATGTCTACGTATATCGGCAGCTCAGAATTAATGGTGCTGAACGCTAAGCCTGTCGGTGAGTGGATTCAAGTGTCAGACGATTTGTTCAATATTCTGGTTCTCAGCGCCCGGATAAACGATCTAACCGGCGGGGCCTTTGATATAACAATCGGACCCTTAGTTGAGCTGTGGGGTTTTGGCGCCACTCAACAGGAAGACCGAGTGCCTAACGCGGAAGTTATCACCCGCCAAAAGCTATTAACCGGATTCAAACACCTTGAGTTCGACGTGAGCCGAAACGCGGTTTACAAGAAACAGGACATTCAGCTGGATCTATCTGCTATCGCAAAAGGTCACGGTGCTGACCGGGTGGCGTCGGTTCTGGATGCTAACCAGATTAATGATTATCTGGTAGAAATTGGTGGTGAAATCCGTTTAAAGGGTAACAGTCCAAGGGGGACTCCCTGGAGAATTGGCATTGAAACGCCAACGCTGATGCAGGGCAATACCCAAAGAGCAATTAGTGTCATTGATAAAGGTGTGGCGACGTCCGGTGACTATCGCAACTTTTTTGAGTTGGATGGCAAACGATACTCGCATACCATTGATCCCCGTACCGGTTGGCCTGTGGATCATCAACTCGCTTCGGTAACCGTCATAGCCAGCAGTACCGCAGAAGCCGATGCATTAGCTACCGGATTTACCGTTTTAGGCGCAGAAAAAGCAAAAGTTGTTGCGGACGAACATGGTGTCGCGGCGTTTTTTGTTCAGCGGGACGGGGATACATTTGTCGAGTCTCACAGCGCTGAGTTTGAACAGTATTTGAAGTGATCGATAGGATCAGGAGTTAGTATGGGCGTATATTTAATAAGTTTTGGTGTGATGGCTATCGTTGTCATCGCCATGTCGGTGGGTGTGTTGTTTGGGCGCAAACCTATTTCGGGTTCCTGCGGTGGAGTGGGTGCTGCTTTGGGCGAAAAGAACTACTCCTGTGATATATGCGGTGGTGATGAAAGCAAATGCGAAGAACAACGCACTCAGGGCGTTACTTCAAATGACCTGGCCTACGATGCAGCGTCCAAAAAATAAACAGGCAGGATAATGACAGAGTTTACGTACGATGTATTGGTGATTGGCTCCGGTCCTGCCGGTGAAGGCGCCGCAATGGCGGCGGTTAAAAAAGGCAAGCGAGTAGGGCTTATCGAATATCGCGCGATGATGGGTGGTAATTGTGCGCACAAAGGCACAATTCCCTCCAAGTCACTTAGGCATGTAGTAAAACAAGTTATTCGTTTTAACAATAACACTTTATTCCGGGAGATCGGCGACCCACGTAGCTTGTCTTTTCCAAAGGTTTTGGCTTCAGCGCGCAAGGTTATACCAAAACAAGTAGAACTACATTCTGAAATCTTCTCCCGCAACCGCGTAAAAGTCCACGTGGGTCAAGCGAAGTTCGATGGGCCAAACAGTGTTGTTGTTCGAGCGCCTGATGGGGCAAATGAATCCATCAGTGCCGACAGTATTGTCATTGCGACCGGATCAAGACCTTATCACCCAGACGACGTAAACTTTGGTCACGCGCGTGTCTATGACAGTGATAGCATTCTGGAAATGACGCACACGCCTCGCACCTTAATTATATATGGAGCGGGTGTGATCGGTTGTGAATATGCATCCATTTTTGCCGGTTTGGGTATTAAAGTTGATTTGATAAACAACCGCGATCGCCTATTGTCATTTCTGGACGATGAGATTTCCGATGCCTTAAGTTACCACTTGCGTGATGAAGGCGTTATGGTTCGTCACGGAGAAGAGTACGAAACCGTTGAGGCCGATAAACACAGTGTGACAGTACACCTGAAGTCCGGTAAACGCCTCCGTGCCGATGCTATGTTGTGGTGTAATGGCCGAACGGGCAATACGGATACACTAGAGCTAGAGAAAACTGGCATTGAGGCTGATCACCGCGGCCAGCTGTCAGTGGACAAGCAATATCAGACTTCTGTCAATTCTATCTATGCGGTCGGTGACGTTATTGGTTGGCCAAGTTTGGCTAGCGCATCTTACGACCAAGGGCGTTCAGTTGCCGCTAACATCATGGGTGAGGAAGGGCGCTTTGTATCCGATGCACCAACAGGTATTTATACTCTGCCGGAGATTAGTTCGGTCGGTCAAACCGAGAGCGAATTAACCGCCGCAAAAGTGCCCTATGAAGTGGGCCGGGCATTTTTTAAAGATACCGCCAGGGCTCAAATATCAGGCGAAGATGTCGGCATGTTAAAGTTGTTGTTTCATATTGATACGCTTGAAATTCTGGGTATTCATTGTTTTGGGGCAGAATCGGCGGAAATTATTCACATTGGCCAGGCAATTATGAATCAGCAGGGTGCTGCAAACTCTATTCAATTTTTCGTGAACAATACTTTTAACTACCCGACCATGGCTGAAGCTTACAGAATTGCAGCACTGGAAGGCCTGAATCGGGTTAGTCGACTTTAATTTTAGTGTTGTTTGACGGCTTTGTGTTTTATTACTGAGTGAATCACAGAGTCGTTTTCAAAATAGACAACAAACAGTTCATATTCCCAGGACGAAATCGGCGGCTGGCCTTTTGCCTCAGTCCAGTCCTGCGGCTCTCCGTACTTTGCCTCAACGGCTGCTTTACTCATTCCCAGGTGTGGGCGCTCTATGTGTTGATCGCCCTGTTGTCCGAGGGGGATTTTCAGCGTTTGGCTTTCGGCGCTAATACCCAATAATAAACCAAACGATAAAACACATACTTTCAGGGTTTGAATCTTCATCTCTTCTAGTGCTCCTCTGTCAGCACATTTTGTGCCCGTTTGTTATTCCTCTGTGGCCTTACGTCGGTTCGCCAGTTGTGCCTGCATAATTTGTTTGGAGATTATTTGTCGCTGGCTCTCAGTCATGTTGTGAAACTTTGCGGCAATCTGATGCCCATTTTTACTCGCCTCGCAGCGAATGATCTTGGCGAATACAGCGACGGCGACATAGTTCGACGCAAACACCAGGCGAAGGCCTATAAAACTTCCTTTATAAAGAGGTTTGTCGGCGTTGAAAGCCAGTCCTCCCTCGCTTAGATTTATTTGTCGCGTACTGGACGGTTGTTTTCCTTGCTGTAGATTAACGAGTTGCCTTGCCAGCAAATCGACTTTTCTGTTAATTGAGGAGAGGTAGTCGCTTATCTGGCGGTCTTTCTCGCTGATTTGATGTAAAAGTTGACTAGACTCCGCATCAATTACTCTAAAATCATTGAATAGGCCAGTTCCAGGCATTTCAGAGAACAGGCTATCTGGAGAGCTATCCTCCACGGTCAGTGTGTCCACAGACTTGAAATCAAAAGACACCTCACCGTCAACTCGAAAAAAACTGCGTCTTTCATCCATAATGATGGGGCCCGATCCTGTGAAAATGTGTGAAACTATTGTGGTCTGAGCATAGCATAACGACAGATAGAGCTTCAAAGCCTTGTTCTTCTTGGTTCACTTGGGTTTAATGGTCGGATGATGCAATCAGTTCCCTTTTTTATTGGCCTGCGCTACCTACGCGCCAAGCGACGCAACCAGTTTATCTCCTTCGTTAGCGGCTTTTCTTTAGTTGGCATGCTCTTAGGTGTGCTGGCCTTGGTTGTCGTGTTATCTGTTATGAATGGCTTCGATCGCGAATTAAAGCAGCGTCTACTCAGTGTGATCCCCCATGGCTTTATTGATACTCCATCTGCATTGGAGAACTGGCCCGACTTAGTAGAAATCGTAGAGCAGCATGAACAGGTGGTGGGGGCAGCCCCTTATATCGAAGGTTATGGACTATTGGCCTATGATACTGGTGTTCAAGGGGTGCAGTTGGAAGGGGTGCTGCCTGAATGGCAGTCAAAAATTTCAGTTATCGATGAACACATGATCGCGGGAGACATGCAGCGTTTACAGGCGGGCGAATATGGCATTGTATTGGGCAGTTTACTCTCCCGTCATCTGCGTTTAAATATTGGCGATAAAGTCACTATCACTATCCCACAGTTATCCATTACCCCGGCGGGACTATTTCCCCGAACCAAACGATTTACGCTTGTTGGTGTGTTCGAGGTGGGCGCGCAGGTTGATCAGAGCCTTGCAATGATCCACATGCGTGATGCCCAAAAGCTCTTCCGCTTTGGGGATGGTGTGCAAGGCATACAATTGAAGGTATCGGATATCTATGGCGCGGCTTCAGTCATGCGAGAAATTCGAGCTGAACTGAAGGGGAGTGATGAATTCTCTGAACTGAATATCAAAGACTGGAGTCAAACTCAGGGTAGTTTGTTTGAAGCGATCAAAATGGAGAAAACGGTCATTGGTGCACTCTTGATGATTATCGTAGCGGTCGCCGCCTTTAATATAATCTCGAGTTTGGTATTGATGGTTGCCGATAAACGTGGCGACATTGCGGTGTTACGGACGATGGGTTTAAGTGCCAGGCAGGTCATGGCTATTTTTGTGGTGCAGGGCAGCGCTGTAGGCTGCGCCGGAATCATACTTGGGGCGTTTCTAGGTTCGTTGCTGGCAATGAAGATTGGCCTCATTGTCTCTACTTTAGAAGCGCTGACAGGCTTGCGGTTGTTTGATCCCAATGTTTATTTTATTACCCATTTACCCTCTCACTGGATGTTTAGTGATGTTCTATTTATTTGTGGAGTAGCCTTTTGTCTCAGTATTCTCGCCAGTCTTTATCCCGCGTGGCGCGCCGCTCAAATTCAACCGGCCGAGGCTTTGCGCTATGAATAATAAAAAGTCCGCACTGTCATGCCACGGGTTGGGTAAAACCTATCGAGAAGGGCCTCAGGCGGTTGAAGTGTTAAAGAACGTTGAGCTTGCCGTAGCGCCGGGTGAGCGCATCGCTATTGTGGGCGCTTCAGGTTCGGGAAAATCAACACTTCTGAATTTGCTTGGCGGGTTAGATCAACCCTGTAGTGGTCAGGTGTTTGTCGGCGATTATGAATTGTCGGCCTTAAATGACAACGAGCGCGGTAAAGTGCGAAATCGTTCATTGGGCTTTGTGTACCAGTTTCACCATTTGTTGCCAGAGTTTAGTGCGCTTGAAAATGTCAGTATGCCTTTGCTGATTGGCGGTATCTCCCGCAGCGAGGCCAGTACTCGTGCGCGCGAATTGCTCGCCAGTGTTGGTTTAGAGCACAGGCAAGACCATAAACCTTCAGAGTTATCGGGTGGTGAGCGCCAGCGTGTTGCTATTGCTCGTGCCTTGGCCACTCAACCGGCGTGTGTGCTGATGGACGAGCCAACCGGAAACCTCGATGTTCACACCGCTGACGATATTCAACAACTTATGTTATCACTCAACAAGCAGTTCAATACCAGCTTTATTATCGTGACTCATGACCCGTTGCTGGCAGCAAAAATGGACCGAACTTTGATTCTGGTAGACGGAATGTTGGAGGAGCATGTTGAGCCGCGTTAAAGGGCTGCACTCATTGGTCATCAGTGTTGGCTTGCGTTATGCCGGGGCCCGTCGCCGCAGTCAGCTAGTCTCATTTATATCAGCGATTTCTATTGCGGGAATGGCGCTTGGTGTCTGTTTGCTGTTGTTAGTGTTGTCCGTGATGAACGGCTTTGATCGAGAGTTGCGACACAATATATTGGGTTTGATGCCTCAGGGGGCCCTTTATCACAGGCAGGGCATAGCCGATTGGCGAGCCCTGCAGCGAGACGTTCTAAAAACACCTGGCGTCAGTGGTGCAGCTCCTTTTGTTCAGCTACAAGGCCTGCTTTCTCACGGAAAAAAAGTAACACCTGTTGGTTTGTTTGGTGTTGATATTGAGCAGGAGGCAAATGTATCTGTTCTTCCTGGGCGCCTAAGTCTGGATGTTCGCGAGAGTTTAAAACAAGCGGTCAATAATATTGTTATCGGAAAGGGGCTGGCCGAATCGCTGGGTGTGAGCGTGGGTCAACGACTGATGTTAATTGTACCGCCGGCAGGTTCTAAGCGAAAAGAACCCAAGTTAGGGGCGTTTACAATTACGGGCATTTTCGATACCGGTACAGAGGTTGACAATGGTCTGGCCTTGGTCAATCTGATGCAAGCTCAAGCGCTCTCCGCTCACCCCGGGCATGTCACCGGAATGAGGTTAAAGCTCGAGGAACTGTTTGCAGCACCACGCCTGGTTGCTGATATTGTCAGGTCCTTGCCCTATGGTTATTACGGGTCGGACTGGACTCGCAGCCACGGAAATCTGTTTCAAGCGATTCAAATGTCCAAGAACCTGGTGGGTCTTCTGCTTTTTTTAATTATTGCCATTGCGGCCTTTAATGTCGTATCAACGCTGATTATGGTGGTGGTCGATAAACAAGGTGATATCGCGATTCTGCGCACCCTGGGGGCAAGTAGCCGGACTATCATGGGGATTTTTATGGTGCAGGGGAGCTTGATTGGTTTGATCGGCACCAGCATCGGTTTGGCTTCGGGCTATGGTTTGTGTCTGGTGATTGCCGATCTGTTTGTGTGGTTCGAACACGCGTTTAATATACAATTTCTTAAGTCAGATGTTTATCCTATCAGTTATCTGCCCGTTGACCTCAGGGTGGATGACATGCTGCTTATTGGGTTTGTCGCTCTGGGCATGAGTTTTGTGGCAACCCTGTATCCTGCGTGGCGTGCCAGTCGAGTTCAGCCTGCCGAAGCACTGCGTTATGAGTGAGGTTTTTTCATTTTAGCGGCTCTCTCGCGTTTGCGACGTTTCCAATTTTTAAGGACCTGTCGACGCCAGAATATTTGCATCGTGATATAACCTAAGCCGCCAAAACACAAGCCACACAGTATTGAACCTACCACCAGGGGCTGCCAGAGATGCTGAAACTCTTCGAGAAACCAGCTCCAGGACGGTTCGATCGTGAATTCCACGGGTGGAGACTGCAGAATAACCGTGCCCAATTTGTAGGTTGCGTAAAACAAGGGGGCTATGGTGAGTGGGTTGCTGATGCATACTAGCGCAACTGAGAGGGGCAAGTTGCAGCGAGCCAACAGCGCCAGCAGGGCCGCCAGAGGCATTTGCCCGGGAATGGGAAGGAATGCGGTAAAAATCCCCACAAAAAATGCGACGGAGACAGAATGGCGGTTCAGGTGGAATAAGTTGGGATCATGAAGCAGGTCGCCCAGGAAATGAAGCGCAGGATTCGCTTTTATTCGGGAGGGGTCGGGCATCCACTTTTTAATAAACTTTCGAGCCATGCAACATCACAGACCAGGCTGATTCAGAGGCGGCCATTATGCCCGTAAACCGAAGCCAACACTAGGTACTTGGCGGTGAAAAGCAGGGGGTTTTGGGGGCTTATGGAGCAAAAAAGGCCGCACAAGTGCGGCCGAAGGAACTCCCAGGTAGTAATCGCTACTTAGGAAAACTGGTTCATGGTGTTGTCTTTACCGGACGCTTTCAGTGCAGCCTCACCCGCAAAGTATTCTTTGTGATCATCACCCATGTCAGAACCTGCCATGTTTTGGTGCTTAACACAGGCGATGCCC